>NZ_JBFWVN010000049.1:0-24775 GCF_050246715.1 Methylocystis sp. | reverse complement strand
TTCGCCAAACTCAAGGATTGGCGGCGCATCGCCACCCGCTATGACCGTTGCGCGCACGCCTTCTTCTCGGCAATCTGTATCGCCGCAGCCGTCGCCTTCTTCCTCAATCAATGAGTCCTGAGCCTAGTTCCGCGAGTGTATGGCCTTGGCGACCTCGGCCAAATACTCGATCATCGCGCGTACGACCAAGCGCAAGAAATTCTTAGTGCGCTCGGTGACGATCTGACAAAGTTCGTCGTTACCGATGCCTATCGAAGCAGCGCCAAGGCTGTCGTCGAACACGGCTTTGTCCTTTTGCTGGGCGAGCCTGCGTGCGGAAAATCGTCGATAGCAGCGGCATTAGCGCTCGGCGCGCTGGATGAGTGGGGTTGCTCGACAATCAAGGCTCGCGACGCCAACGATTTTGTTGAGCATTCAAACCCCCATGAGCCAAAGCAATTCTTCTGGGTTGACGATGCATTCGGCGCGACGCAACTTGATTGGCAGACAACGCTTCAATGGAATAACGCCTTCCCTCATGTACGGGCAGCGATACGGCGTGGCGCCAAATTCGTTTTTACCTCGCGCGATTATATTTATCGCAATGCGCGCAGCCTCCTGAAGGAATCCGCACTTCCCATTATAAACGAGTCTCAGGTCGTTATCCGCGTTGAGCAACTCTCGAAAGACGAGCGCGAGCAGATTCTATACAATCATATTCGCTTGGGCGCTCAGCCAAGCGAATTCAAGAAAAGCGTCAAACCTCACCTGAGCGCCGTCGCCGGCCATACGCGATTCAGCCCCGAAATCGCTCGCAGACTGGGAAATCCTGCCTTTACGAAAGAGCTGCGCCTAACTTCAAGTGGGCTGAATGACTTTGTGGAGCGTCCTGTTGAGCTACTTCAGGAAGTAATACGAACTCTCGATGCAGGCAGTCGCGCGGCAATTGCTCTGGTGTTTATGCGGGGCGGTTCGCTGGCTAGCCCAATAGCGTTAGGCGAAGAAGAAAAAACAGCCATCGCCATGCTCGGCGCGACGCAGGCTGACGTAATAAAGGCACTTGTCGCGCTGGATGGCAGCCTTGTGATGTGCGTTCAACAGCAGACCGCTCATACATGGCGCGCAAAGCATCCCACGATTCTCGATGCATTTGCTGGGCTCGTTTCGGAAGATCGCGAGCTAATGGGTATCTATTTGGCAGGCACGCCTGTTCGACAACTTTTCTCGGAGATCGCCTGTGGCGACACGCAACTTGGGGGCACCAAGGTGGAGGTGCCGATCGACCGTTACGACGGCTTGATGAGCCGTATTGAACATTTCTCTGCCGAACGTTGGGAGAATTGCAACGCGGTGAATCGCTTTCTAGCTTTCCGCTGCGGCACCATTTTTCTCGAAAGATTTCTTGAACGCAACCGTGAGTTTACGTCCGGCCTGCGCGTATCATCATACTTTTATGCTGTATCCGACATCGATATCATCAACAAGTTGCACAGGGTAGGCTTGCTGCCAGAGGCGGAGCGTCTTCGTCACCTTGAAGTGGTTCGCGAGCTGGCGATGAGGACACCGGACGCTGGATTTCTAAAAGCGAGCGTCGTTGAATTTGTCTCGCAGGTGGAGATCAAAGAAATACTTTTTCAAGTGCGAGAGGAGCTTCTGCCAAAACTCGATAGGGAGATCTCCGTGTGGCAGGACAACTACTCGGGCAGCGAAGACCCGGAGGATTATTTTAGTCATTTCAAAACGGCCCTTACCGACTATGCCGAGGCTTTCGACGATGATCCGCTCGCACTGGCATGGATCGAGAATGGCATCAGCAAGATCGACGAAGTCGTTGAGACGCTACAATCCGAAGCGCAAGCCGCGGGAGAACCGGACGATTATTATCGTGGTAAAAATAATGTTCCGCACCCACTGGAAGCGCGGTCGATCTTCGACGACGTCGACGAGTGAGCGGATTCGAACAAAGCGAAGTGCAAGGTCGCCGCACCAGCGCTTGTTGGACCTACCAAATAAGCAAAGCGCAGAACCAAAAATGTGATCCAGTGAATTTGCTGACCTCACCGCAGCGCCACGCCCAGATAGCGCGGCGCTTATGTCTCATGAGCGCGACGGCGTCGCTTCTCGATTACAGAAACGATCCGAAGATGGTGCCGGCGGCGGAGAGAACGCCGGGCAGCTCGAAGAGCGCGGCGCCGATTCCGGCGCCCAAGGCCGCGAAAGTTCGATAGGTAGCCTGTGAAGATGGCGTTTCTCGCAAGGGGGCATGACATGACGAATGGGCTTGTTAGGGTTCTGGCTGGAGCGGGCGCGGTTGTCCTTGCGACAGCGGCGTCGGCCGCCGCGCCAACCCAGGTCGACAGAGTTCAGTCAGCGCTTGACGCGTGGCTTGCGGCGCGAGCGCCGATCGAAAAGGTTACCGGCGTCGCCGCCTATATCAGCTTTGGCGCTACCGGACCGGCGATCGAAGCCTTTGCCGGGAAGGTCGGCCGTGATCCCGACGCGAGGCCCGTTGACCAAGACACGCTCTACCAGATGGGAAGCACGTCGAAGTCATTCACCGTCGCGGTGATCCTGAAGCTCGAGGCGGCGGGAAAGCTCTCGATCGACGACACGCTCGGCAAGTGGCTGCCTGAGTATCCAGCGTGGAAGGACGTTACCATCCGCCGCCTCCTCAACATGACGAGCGGCATTCCCAACTATTCAGAGACCGAGTGGATGTCCCGGGCGTGGGCGCAGGAGCCAATGCGGGCCTTCACCCTCAAAGAGCTGGTGGACGCCGCCTATCCAAGCGCCGCCAATCAATTGCCGGCGAGCAAGGGCTATCACTATTCGAATACCAATTACATTCTCGCCGCCATGGTCGCCGAGAAGGCTTCAGGCAAGTCGTTCACCGATCTCGTCCATCAGCTGGTGATCGAACCTTTCGGCCTCACCTCGACGTTCTACGAGGCCAGCGCCTATCCGGAGCCGGTCATCAAGCGCCTGTCGCACGGCTACTTCGAGAATAAAGCCTGCACGGACTACCAACCTCAGTGTAAGGAATCGTGGAACCTTCCGATCGTCGGGCGGGACGTGCGCGAGATGAGCGCCTCCTGGATGCAATCGGCGGGCGGCGCCGTTTCCAGCGCCCGCGACGTCGATCGCTGGATGCGCGCGGTTTTCGGCGGGAAGGTGGTTCCGCCGAAGCAGGAGCAGGAATGGACTGAACTCGTCTCGACTAAAACAGGCGAGCCGATCGCGAGCGTGTCCGCCGATGACCCGGGGGGCTTCGCCCTCGGGTTGGCCCGCAAGATTCTGGGGCCACTCGGCGCGCAATGGTTCTATGAGGGCGAAAGTCTCGGCTATCGGACGATCTATGTCTGGATTGCCGACCAGGATCTGATGATCACCGTCCAGACCAATACGCAACCGCCCGAAGGCGCCGACAAGTTGGGCGACGCCGTCAATGCGCTTTACGAGATCGTCAAGAAGCCAAGGCCGAGGGCGGCTACGCGCTCGCGCAAGCGGCGATGATGTTAATCCCGCTGAGTGTTCGCGTTACCCCTGGGAGGGGACGTGCGCAGCGAACGGCCTCGATGTCTGCGTTCGCTTTGAGGGTGCTGAGGCGGGATGGCGGTCGACTCTGATGGCGGCGCTCATGCTGCCTTCCTCGTCCGAGTCCAAAAAAATAACGCGCTGTTCATTCAACGCATCTCAAGTTCATCCCCATTGTCTGTCAGCATTCGCTGAATAGCGTCGCTGATTGGCTTGGACGTTAACCTCTCGGGTCCCGAAAACGGATAATTCAAAATTATCGTCAGAAATAAGGTTGAGCCGATGATCGCGGCGAGCCCCGCGGTCATCAGGATCTGCGCGGTGACATATCTCGTCGCAAAGAATGCGGGGTAGGCCAGAGTAATTATCACGCCAAACAACAAAACTCCCCAAATCACGGGCTTCACTTGGCCGCCAACATCGGACAACCTTTCCAGTCGATAGTCAGATATCTGTTGCATGAGATTGATGGCATGCATGACGCTCGGGAGGAGCCCGAGGCTTTCGGGGTTGCTCTGCCCGATCGCGCGGCTTAACCGGGCTTGGGATTCTGCGACCGCCGGGCTGCCCCGAAGACCAATTTCCATCTGCGGCCAATCCTTATCGCGCACCTCGACAGCGTAGGAGATGAGGGCGCGCCGCATCCTTTGACCAGTTTCATCCGGAAAGTTGAAAGAGACTCGATGTAGATTGAAGAGCCTTTCAGCTTCGGCGTGGACGGCTCGCCCGGTTCGTTCAAATTCACTCCAAACAACGATCACGACAAAGGCAAGGAGCACAGCGTAGGCGACTCCGACGACCGCATATTTGAACCCAGCTACCTCATGATTGGCCGCCAAGAGCTCGACGCCGAAGCGCCAACGCGCCAAGAGCTGAAGGCCGACGCTGAAACAAACGCAACCTCCGAGGACAAGCACTGCGATTGTCCAGGCGGACAGCGCATTCAAAATTTCGATCCCGCTCAAGGAGCTCTCCTGTCAGCTTCTTGTTGCCGCGTACAAAGTTTCGGAAGCGGAGCAAGTCCAAAGGGTCCGCCCTAAGCTGACCCGCGGGGAGGCTGGATGTTGGGGAGGCCTTGGTCAACCCTGGCCGCCTTATCGCTCTGGCGTCGATCCCGCTCAAGTTTGAGCCAGTGGCATCATGAACCGCCATTTCGAGCCGCTCGCCCGCAGCCGCGCGAGGCGCCGGTTGGGCAAATCAAAACTCGCGCGGCATGTGTGCGGCATGCGTTAGGAAAGCGATTGTCCATCATCGCGGGACGCGGCGCTCGCCAGTGAACTGTAATGCAAAAGATTTGCAGACCTCGCGAAAGCGCCGCGCCCAGATAGCGCGGCGCTTATGTCTCATGAGAGCGACGGCGTCGCCTCTCGATTACAGAAACGAACCGAAGATGGCGCCGCCGATGCCGCCCAGCACGGCGGCGGAGAGAATGCCCGGCAGGCCGAAGAGCGCGCCGCCGATTCCGGCGCCCAAGGCCGCGCCGACCATGCCGCCCAACGCCGCCATCGTCATGTGTTCTCTGGCTGATATCATCATATCCTCCATCACATCCGCCCCTCGCCACATAGAGGCGTCATAGGGAGTTAGAGCCAGCCTGAGAGGGGGCAAGGGCGCCGCCCCACCCGCTTGCCGGGAGAGGCCCACGGGTTTTTAGGGTTTTGCGCCGCGCTGATCGCAGAGTCGGACTCGGGGCCTTCGCATCATTGCGCAACATGCCTCGGCCCCTCACCCTCGCTTCGCTCGACCTCTCCCCGCGCGCGGGGAGAGGTTTTGCCGCCCTTCCCCGCGCGCTGAGAGATGCTAAACTCCCGCTTCGCGCCCTCCGGAACAAACACAGAATGTCGGATTTCTATCGCATCAAGCGTCTGCCCCCTTACGTCTTCGAGCAGGTGAACCGCCTCAAGGCCAAGGCGCGGGCCGCCCATGCCGACATCATCGACCTCGGCATGGGCAATCCGGATCTCCCCGCCCCCAAGCATGTCATCGACAAGCTGGTCGAGACCGCCGGCAAGCCGCGCACCGACCGCTATTCAGCCAGTAAGGGCATCGCCGGGCTGCGGCGGGCGCAAGCGGGCTATTACGCCCGCCGTTTCGGCGTGGCGCTCGACCCCGAGTCGCAGATCGTGGCGACGCTGGGCTCCAAGGAGGGCTTCGCCAATATGGCGCAGGCGATCACCGCGCCGGGCGACGTGGTGCTGGTGCCGAACCCGTCCTACCCGATCCACGCTTTCGGCTTTCTGATGGCCGGCGGCGTCATCCGCTCGGTGCCCTCGGCGCCGACGCCCGACTATTTCGTGGCGCTGGAGCGCGCGATCATCCACTCGATCCCCAAGCCGATCGCGGTCGTCGTCTGCTACCCCTCCAATCCGACCGCGGAAGTGGCGTCGCTCGATTTTTACAGAGACCTCGTCGCCTTCGCGAAGAAGCACGAGATTTTCGTGCTCTCCGACCTCGCCTATGCCGAAGTCTATTTCGACGACAATCCGCCGCCGTCGGTGCTGCAGGTGCCGGGCGCGATGGATGCGACGGTCGAATTCACCTCGATGTCGAAGACCTTCTCGATGGCCGGCTGGCGCATCGGCTTCGCGGTCGGCAATGAGCGGCTGCTGTCGGCGCTGGCGCGGGTGAAGTCCTATCTCGACTACGGCGCCTTCACCCCGGTGCAGGTCGCGGCGGTCGCGGCGCTCAACGGGTCGGATGATTGCGTGCGCGAGATGCGCGCGATCTACAAGCGGCGGCGCGACGTGATGGTCGAGAGTTTTGCCCAGGCGGGCTGGCCGATTCCGGCGCCACGCGCCTCGATGTTCGCCTGGGCGCCAGCGCCCGAGCGCTTCCGCCACATCTCGACGCTCGAATTCTCAAAACTGCTGATCGAGAAGGCGGACCTCGCGGTGGCGCCGGGCGAGGGATTCGGCGAGCATGGCGAGGGTTTCGTGCGCCTCGCACTGGTCGAGAACGAGCAGCGCATCCGTCAGGCGGCGCGTAATCTCCGCCGCTTCTTCGAGACGGCGGATACGCAGCTCCATAATGTCGTGCCGCTCGCCGCGCGGGGGTGACCTCCGAATATTGGTTAACGAGACGTCATCTCGCCGCGTCATGGCCGCGCCTGTCGCGGCCATCCACGCAACGACGCTTTCGAGAACATGCGTCAAACATGCCGCCTCCACGCGATGCGTTTCTCGATTGTCCGAGGTGGATGCCCGCGACAAGCGCGGGCATGACGGCTGAAAGTAAGGCGAATTAACCTGACTTCGAAGCCCTGCGGGGTGACGGGCGCGCCCGGCGGGGCGCTTCGGCTGCAGGGGTGGCTGAAATTTTATAGCGCCGACTTCGACGCGCGCGAGTTCTTTGCGTATAGAAGCGCACCCGGCCCGGCTTCGCGGGTCCGCCCTCCCCGCAATGGGGAGGGATCTACGCCCTTCCTGCCTCTGCTTGCCCCGATGACCATGGAAAAAACCTTCGATCCCGCCGCCATCGAATCGCGCATCCGCGACGCATGGGAGGAGGCGCAGGCCTTTCGCGCCGGGCGGCCCGAACGCGCCGGGGCGAACCCCTATTCCATCGTCATTCCGCCGCCGAACGTCACCGGCAGCCTGCATATGGGCCATGCGCTCAACAATACGCTGCAGGACATTCTGGTGCGCTATCGCCGCATGAAGGGCGACGACGTGCTCTGGCAGCCGGGCACCGACCACGCCGGCATCGCCACACAAATGGTGGTCGAGCGCCAGCTGATGGAGCGCCAGGAGCATCGCCGCACGCTCGGCCGCGAGAAATTCGTCGAGCGCGTCTGGGAATGGAAGGCGGAGTCGGGCGGCAAAATCGTCGAGCAGTTGAAGCGCCTTGGCGCCTCCTGCGACTGGTCGCGCGAACGCTTCACCCTCGATGAGGGCCTGTCGCGCGCGGTCGTCAAAGTCTTCGTGCAGCTCTATCGCGAAGGGCTGCTCTATAAGGACAAGCGGCTGGTCAATTGGGACCCGGCGCTGCACACCGCGATCTCCGATCTCGAAGTGCAGCAGGTCGAAGTGAAGGGCCACTTGTGGCGCTTCAAATATCCGATCGTCGACGACGCCGGAAAAGAGACCGGCGACCATATCGTCGTGGCGACGACACGACCCGAGACGATGCTGGGCGACACCGCCGTCGCCGTGCATCCGGAAGACGAACGCTACAAACCGCTCGTCGGCAAGCGCGTGCGTCTGCCGCTCGTCGGGCGGCTCATTCCTATCGTCGCCGACGACTATTCCGATCCTGAGAAGGGCACCGGCGCGGTGAAAATCACGCCGGCGCATGACTTCAACGATTTCGAGGTCGGCAAGCGGCACGGGCTGCGGCTCGTCAATGTGCTCGACGCGCAAGCGCGCGTGACTCTGAAAGGAAACGCGGACTTTTGGTACGGCGTCGAACCGTCAGGCGATACTGAACAGTTGATCTCGCTGCTTGAGGAAAAGCCGCGCGAGAAAGCTCGAACATTGGTCGTCGAAATGATGGAGGCCCATGGGCTTCTCGACGGCGTCGACGATCACAAGCACATGGTCCCGCATGGCGACCGCTCGGGCGCGGTGCTGGAGCCGCGACTGACCGACCAATGGTATGTCGACGCCAAGACGCTGGCGCAGCCGGCGCTCAAAGCGGTGCGCGAAGGTAAGACGGTTTTCGTCCCGAAGAATTGGGAAAAGACCTATTTCGAGTGGCTGGAAAACATCCAGCCCTGGTGCGTGTCGCGACAGCTCTGGTGGGGTCATCGCATTCCGGCGTGGTACGGTCCGAACCACGAGAATGACCCCACCGACGTTTTTGTCGAGGAGACCGAGGCGGAAGCGATCATTGCGGCGTTGCGCAAATATGTCGCCGACGGAACTATGTCGGAGGAAACCGCCGACGACATCGTCGCGGCCGGGTCAACCTCTTCGCTCTTAAGGCGCGACGAAGACGTTCTCGACACCTGGTTTTCCTCCGCGCTCTGGCCCTTCTCGACTCTCGGCTGGCCGGAGAAGACGCCGGAGCTTGCGCGCTTCTATCCGACGAGCGCGCTCGTCACCGGCTTCGACATTATCTTCTTCTGGGTCGCCCGAATGATGATGATGGGCCTTCATTTCATGGACGAAGTCCCCTTCCGCGACGTCTACATCCACGCCCTCGTCCGCGACGAGAAGGGCGCGAAGATGTCGAAGTCGAAGGGCAATGTCATCGACCCGCTGCACCTCATCGACGACTATGGCGCCGACGCGCTGCGCTTTACGCTCGCGGCGATGGCGGCGCAGGGCCGCGACATCAAACTGTCGACGCAGCGCGTCGAAGGCTATCGCAATTTCGCGACGAAGCTCTGGAACGCCTCGCGTTTCGCTGAACTCAACGGCTGCGCGCGCGTCAGCGGCTATGATCCGCATGCGAATAAAATCACCCTCAACCGCTGGATCGTCGGCGAGGCGGCGCGAACGGCGACGGAAGTCAGCGCGGCGATCGACGCCTATCGCTTCAACGATGCGGCGAACGCCGTCTATCGGTTCGTGTGGAGCGTCTTCTGCGACTGGTATGTCGAGCTGGCGAAGCCGCTGCTGCAAGGCGCTGATGGCGCGCAGAAGGAGGAGACCCGCGCGACTGTCGCCTTCACGCTCGATCAAATCTACGCGCTGCTGCATCCCTTCATGCCCTTCCTCACCGAGGAGCTGTGGGCGATCAAGGGCGCCGAGGGACCCACGCGCGAGAGCCTGCTGGCGCTCGCTGCCTGGCCTTCGCTCGAAGGATTAGAAGACGCTCTAGCCGAACAGGAAATCGGCTGGGTGGTCGACCTTATCTCCGAAGTGCGCTCGCTGCGCGCCGAGATGAACTTAACGAGCGAGACCGAGCTGCTGCTGATCGGCGCCGACGCGGCGCTGAAAGCGCGCGCGACGCGCTGGGACCAGACGATCCGCAAGCTCGCGCGGCTCTCGTGCCTTGGTTTCGCCGACGCCGCGCCGAAATCTTCCGCGCAGATTCTGGTGCGCGGCGGCGTCGCCGCCATGCCGCTCGAAGGCGTGATCGACCTCGGCGCCGAAAGGGCTCGGCTGGCGAAGGAAACGACCAAGCTCGAAGCCGAGTTGAAGAAGCTCGACGCCAAACTCGCCAATGAAGGCTTCCTCGCCAAGGCCGACGAAGAGGTGATCGACGAGCACCGCGAGCGTCGGGAAGAGACTGCGGCGCGCATCGACAAGCTCAACGCGGCGCTGGCGCGATTGAGCTAACGCTCGGCTTTTTCGACGACGCCGACGATCGGCCCCATCGCCGGCAGGAAGCGATCATGGCGCGAGAGCGACGGCGCATAGAGTCCCGACGCCGCGCCGCCGTCGAGAAAGAGCGCGTTCTGACAATGCAGCCGATCGCGAAACAGCCGAGCGAATTCGTAAAACGTCACCGGCCGGTTGGAGATCGCGAAGCGCGCGATATGACCGTCCTGAACGCAGACGCCGTTGCGAAATTTGCGCGACATGCCTTCTTCGTGAATGCGCGGATGAATGCGCCCGCCGATGACGAGCATCGGACCTGATTGGGTGGCGAATTCGACACGCTGCCGGCTTTTCAGGAAATGCGCCGTCTCGGTCACGCCGGCGCGCGACCCGTCGATCCAGAACACGCCATTCGGCTTCATGTGGAAATTGCCTGGGCCCGGACGCGTATTGGCGCTTTTGAGCGTGCGGCCGCTCTCGACATAGAGGCCGACCGGCGCGCGGTTTTCCGCATACATGCCGGCGTTCATCGCGAAGGCGAGCGTTTCGCCTCTGCGCGCGAGGTCGCCTGCCAAGCTGGAAAAGTCGCCATAGGTCTCGCCTGTCTCGTTGCGTAGAAAAAGCCGAATGTCGCTTTTATGCGCATCGAAGTCGCATACAGTGTAAGCGCCGTCGACTTCGGCGCAAGGGCTTGGATTAGCGGTCGCGGGCGGCGAAAGGAGCGCGAGCGCTGCGACGGCCAGAATCCTCGAGAACCTTGAGAGCATATGGTTCTTCAATTCCGCGTTGAGCAACCGAGCCTCCTTTCCGCTTATCACGTCATTACGAGGCGCGCAGCGACGAAGCAAACCGGAGCCGCGAGGCGCATTCTGGATTGCTTTGCCTTCGGCGCGCAGTGACGGCTGAAACGGCGACGGACGAATGGCGTGCGACGACCCGTTTGAAACCACGTCGCGGCGAGGCTAGATATGCGAGGCAAGCGCCGCAATCGGCGCGTCCCGGAGTTCTCATTGTCCCATTCCATCACTGAGGCTGTCGAGGCCGTCGCAAGAGGCGAGATGGTCATCGTCACCGATGACGACGATCGCGAAAATGAAGGCGACCTCGTCATCGCCGCATCGCTCTGCACGCCGGAACAAATGGCCTTCATCATCCGCCATACCAGCGGAATCGTTTGCGCCCCGTTGACGATCGAGGAAGCGCGCCGTCTCCATCTCGCGCCGATGGTCGCGGAAAATGATGCGCCGCTCGCCACCGCCTTCACCGTCTCGGTCGACGCCCGCCATGGGCTGACCACCGGCATTTCCGCCGAGCAGCGCTGCAATACGGTGCGCGCGCTCGCCAACGGCAATATGGGCGCGGCCGATTTCGTGCGGCCCGGCCATGTCTTTCCGCTGATCGCCAAGGATGGCGGGGTGCTGATGCGCTCCGGCCATACCGAAGCCGCGGTCGATCTGTGCAAGCTCGCCGGCCTGCCGCCGGTCGGCGTGATCTGCGAACTCGCCAATGACGACGGCACGGTGATGACCGGCGGCCAGATCGAAGAATTCGCCCGGACCCATGATCTCAAGCTCGTGTCGGTTTCCGATCTCATCGCCTTCCGGCAGGGGCGCGAGAAACTGGTCGAGCGCGTCGCGACCTTTCCCGTCGCCACCGACGCCGGCGAAATGATCGGCCACGCCTATGTGACGCCCTTCGACAGCGTGCAGCATTTCGCCTTCGTGCTCGGCGCGATCGGCGACGGGCGCGACGTGCCGACGCGGCTGCATCGCGCCGACATCATCTCCGATGTGATGTGCGGCGCGCCGACGATCAAGAAGACTCTGGCGCGTTTTGCTCGCGAAGGACGCGGCGTGCTGGTGTATCTGCGCGACGGCGCCGCCGGCGTGCCGGCGAATATCGTCGGAAGGGGCGAGGAAAACGCCGAAGAGACGCGCAAGCGGCAATGGTTCGACGTCGGGCTCGGGGCCCAGATTTTGAAGGATTTGGGCGTCTCCTCGATCCGCCTCCGCTCATCCTCGGCGCCCCGCGCCTTCGTCGGGCTTTCGGGCTTCGGGATCGAGATCACCGCCGTCGAGCCGGTGGAGTGAGCGGTTTTCTCAGCCGCCAGACAAGGACGGCGAAGCCGAGCAGGAAAAGCGAGGCGGCGCCGGCGATGGGAAGGCCGGAGTCGGCCGAGGCGATGACGAAGAAAATATGTTCGCCCTGATGCTCGACGCCGTCCGGCTTTCGAATGCTCACCGCGACGACATATTTGCCGTCCTCGGAAAAATCATAATCGAAGGAGAGCGACGCGACGCCATGCGCCTGATAGGTCTTTAAGAGTTCGGGGGTTTTGAGGTCGTTTCTCGCCCAATAGAGTCGCGCCTCGATGTCGAGGTCCTTGACGTCCTCGAATGGCCGCGGACGCGTCGGATCGTCGTCGCGCCCAACGATTTCAAGATTCAAAACGGTCGGCCCGAATCTCGGGATTTCCCGGTCATAGCGCTGCGCCGTTCCGTCTTCACTGGCTTGGGTCGCGAAGAAAGCCACGAGATAGGGGCCGACGGCGAAAACGCCCTTGCAGGCTTCGCCCGCGCAACCATCCGGCGTGGCGGCCCTCGCCAAAACGCCGGCGCCCGCTAAGAAGACGATCAACGCGACGCGCAACGCCCGGCCGAACATGCGTGCTCCCTTTCTCACGACTCCACCCTCCCCTTGAGGGGGAGGGTAGCAGCTCGTCAGGCCTTCAACCTCGATCCGCGCGCGGGTGGGCTGACCTATAAGCGTCGAGGAGCCGCGCCTTGTCGACGGCGGTATAAATCTGCGTCGTCGACAGCGAGGCGTGGCCGAGCAATTCCTGGATCGTGCGCAGATCGCCGCCCTTGCCCAGAAGATGCGTCGCGAAGGAATGGCGCAGCGCATGCGGCGTCGCGCTGTCGGGCAGGCCGAGCGCGCCGCGCAGGCGCTCGACGGCGAGTTGCACGATGCGCGGCGACAGCGGCCCGCCGCGCGCGCCGACGAACAGCGGTCCGCCGGCAAGGTCGCAGGGACAGAGCGCGATATAGGCTTCGACGGCCGCGCGCACCGGCGCGATCACCGGCACGGTCCGGCTTTTGCCGCCCTTCCCCAGGATCGTGACCCGATCGGCGGCGCCGACCGGCGCCTCGTCGCGCGCGATCGACAGCGCCTCTGAAATCCGCAGCCCGGCCCCGTAAAGCAGCGCCAGCACGGCGGCGTCGCGGGCGATGACCCAGGGCTCGCGCGCCTCGCCCGCCCGCTGCGCGGGGTCGACGATGTCGCGGGCGTCGGTCACGGTGAGCGCCTTGGGCAGGCTGTGCGGGCGCTTGGGCGGGCGCACCGCGCCGAAAACATCGGTGCGGGCCAAGCCCTTCTTCTCAAGAAATCGCAGAAAATTTCGCACGGCGGCGAACGCCCGCAGCAGCGAACGGCTCTCCAGTCCATCGCGGCGGCGCTGCGCCAGAAAAGCGCGCAAATCCGCCGGCTGAAGGGCTTTAAGCTCGGCGGCGTCGGGCCGCGCCCCGAGGTGATCAGTGAGAAAGGAAAGAAACGCCGCAAGGTCGCGGCCATAGGCCTCGACGGTATGGCGCGAGGCGCGCCGCTCGCCGGCAAGATAGCTCAGCCACGACGCCGCTTCTTTAGCGATCGCCGGCGCGGCCGAAAAGCAAGCGGCGTCGGGAAGCGGCTTCTGTCGCGGCGCTTTCAGGGACGAATCTCGCATCGCGCGACTGTCGCCCGAGAAAATGAACAATGCGGAAAACCGCGGCTATTCGCCGGTCTTGATCTCCACCATCGCCTTAGCCAGCATCTCGTCCATGGTGCGGCGGATCTGATGCTCGGACTGGCTTACGCCCGCCGCCTCGAAATCCTTCTTGACCTGCGCCACGACCCGCTCATTGGCGTCGGCCGCGACCTCGGCCGCGACCAGCGCTTCGGCGTAAGCCTGCGCCTCGGCGCCAGTTTTCCCGAGCTTTTCGGCCGCCCACAAGCCGAGCATCTTGTTGCGGCGCGCCTCGGCGCGAAACTGCAGCTCCTCGTCATGGACAAAGCGTTTCTCGAAGGAGTCTTCGCGCTGGTCGAAAGTGCTCACGTGCATCCTCGGCGGGCTGTTTTGTGGGGAGGGCGACGCAAAAAAGCGTCTGCTCGGGTTCGATATAGGCGCATTCGCGCGCAAAGCCAATGCCGGTAGGCGCGATCTCGACTGCGTCCAAACGCCCGATTTCAGCCGATCGCGCGCGGGCTTGCCGCGGCGCTCTCCCTGCGCGCGAAAGAAGCGGGGCGCCGAGAGTGGCGCGGTTCAACCGCGGCGCGGACAGGCGAGCCCGGCAAAAAAATCGCAAGCGAGGCCGCGCCGGCTCGCCAATCCTCGTCCAAATGCTACGCTTCGGCGTCCGATCGTCGGATCAGGCTGGGGGAGTAATCGATGAGGAAATTTGCAATCGCCGTCATATGCGCCTTGGCTTTTGGCGGGCCGGCGCTCGCTCAGAAAATGAACAGCGACGATCTCAAATGGATCAATCAATGCATTAGCGACAACAAGGACGAAGAAGGCGGGACGCCCGCCATCATCCGCGCCTATTGCATTTGCATGAACGAGAAGATGGACGACAGCGAGACGCGCTCGGTCACCGAATGGGAAAAGTCCAATCCTGAAGCTCGAAAAGACTGCGAGAAACAGGCGGGCTGGAAGTAGAGCCAACGAAACGCGCGCTGCGGTGGCCGCTTTCTTGCGCCCGTCGCGAATTCCGCCGACGCTTTGGCTTGAGCGGACGACAGGACGCCCGGCATCTTCAAAAAGTGAGCGGCCCAGTCTGGCGCCCAAAAAATAGGCGTAGGCGCGCGAGACGAAATGACAGGGCCACGGTAACGCTCCGCCGCCACCCTGTCGGTCTCATTGTATCGTCTTTCTCTATGCGATAGAATGCGATGTCGGCTTGTCACTGGCGACTAAAGACGCTAGGAGCACTGTAATCTTCGGCCCGGGCGCTGCCCGCCGCCGCTCCTTGAGGCCACGCGCCCGCAACGGGCGGCCGCATGCGGACACGACTTCGGAGGAGCCAAGCCCACCCCATGGATTTTCTCAAGCCCCGGTTGATCCCGATGAACCGCCGTCGCCGCATTTACGAGGGCAAGGCCAAGGTCCTCTATGAGGGCCCGGAGCCCGGCACTTTGATTCAGCACTTCAAGGACGACGCCACGGCCTTCAATGCGAAGAAACACGAGGTGATCGATGGCAAGGGCGTGCTGAACAACCGGATTTCCGAATATATCTTCCAGAATTTGAACAGCATCGGCGTTCCGACCCATTTCATTCGCCGACTGAACATGCGCGAACAGCTGATCCGCGAGGTGGAGATCATTCCGCTCGAAGTCGTCGTGCGCAATGTCGCGGCCGGCTCGCTCGCCAAGCGCCTCGGCATGGAGGAAGGCACGCAGCTTCCGCGCTCGATCATCGAATTCTACTATAAGAACGACGCGCTCGACGACCCGATGGTCTCGGAAGAGCACATCACCGCCTTCGGCTGGGCGACCCCGCAGGAGATCGACGACGTCATGGCGCTCGCCATCCGCGTCAACGACTTCCTCTCCGGGCTGTTCCTCGGCGTCGGCATCCGCCTCGTCGACTTCAAGATGGAATGCGGACGGCTGTGGGAAGGCGACATGATGCGGATCGTCGTCGCTGACGAGATTTCTCCGGACAGCTGTCGGCTGTGGGACATGAAGTCGAACGACAAGCTCGACAAGGACCGCTTCCGTCGCGATATGGGCGGACTGGTGGAAGCCTATACCGAAGTCGCGCGCCGTCTCGGCGTGATGCAGGAAAACGAGACGATCCGCACCGGCGCGCCGAAGCTGGTGGAGTAGGCTAGCCGCAGGGCTCCATATCGGTCAGAACCACCAACGGCCTTTCTTCGGCGGAGGATTTGCCGCGACGGCGTTCTGCTCCGACGCCTGGTCTAAGGAGGTTTCCAGACCTTGCGACAGGATAAAGCGCACAATCACGCCGATCGTCGCCGCTAATGGCACCGCGATGAGCAGACCGACAAAGCCGAACAAATAGCCGAATGCGGCGATGGCGAACATGACCGAAAGCGGGTCGAGATTCACGCGCGCGCCGACGAGACGGGGCGTCAATAGATTGTCGTTAACTAATTGTCCGACTATGAAAATTCCCGCTATCAACGGAATCGAATTCCAGCTCGGCCAAAATTGAAGAAGCGCCACGCCAATCGACAACACCAAGCCGGTAAGCAGGCCCAAATAAGGAATAAAACTGATTAGGCCTGAGACGATGCCAATCAGATACGCATGATTGAGGCCCGTAAAGCTGAGCGCCACGGCGTAATACAAAGCGAGAATGAGGCAAATAAGCCCCTGGCCGCGCAGGAAAACGCCGATCGTCTCATCAATCTCGTGCGCCAAGGTCCGCACGGTCTCCCGGTGCGCTGCGGGAATCATCTTGTCGACCATCGCGATGATTCCGTCCCAATCAATAAGCAAATAGAAGGTGACGATCGGCGCGACGACGAGCAAGGAGAAAATCGACGCCAATGCGCCGCCATCCGACCATAGCTTGCGCAAGAGATTGGCGCCCAAATTGGCGCCGAGGGTCGCCAGTTCTCCCGTCGACTGCTGGGCTTCGCTCAGCCCCTCGCTGATGATCTTGCGCATCCAGGGCCGGCTTGGATCTGTCGCCAAGGCCTGGAGTTGCGCGAGATAGCCAGGGACCTTCTGGACGAAAATCGCGATCTCCTCGCCGAGAACTGGCGCGAGAACGACGATCAAAGTGATGATCGCGGCGTAGAAAAGGCTGATGATTCCAAGCGCCGCGACGCCTCGTCCCAATCCGAAACGCTCCAGTCGAGTGACGAGCGGGTCAAGCAGATAAGCAAGAGCGATCCCGACGAAAAAGGGCGTCAAGATTTCGCGCAACAAGAAGATCGTTGCGGCGACGATTGCAGCGGTCGCGATCCAGAGAATCGATGGACGTTGGAAAGCCATGACTTGATCTTATCTCCAGAGCTCTGACAGACAATGCGCCTGCGCCAACCGGTTGGAGCGCGAGCTGCAGCTTGGCCGAGATTGATGGCGATCTGGTGAATATCTCAGCAGGTGAGATTGCGTGTTTGCGCTGCGCCCATTAACAGTCTTTTCCATCCGCCATGGGACTCAGCCGATGAAAGCCCGCGTCGTCGTCACCCTCAAATCAGGCATTCTCGATCCGCAAGGCAAGGCGATCGAAGGCGCGCTAAAATCGCTCGGCGTCGAAGGCGTCGCAAGCGTGCGGCAGGGCAAGGTGTTCGACGTGGAGCTTGCCGGCGCCGACGCCAACGCCGCCAAAGCGCAATTGCAGGCAGCGTGCGAGAAGCTGCTCGCCAATACGGTGATCGAAAATTACCAGATCGATGTGTGAGGCGATCATCGGCAGTCGGGCTTTGGCAGTCGGAAAAGCGCCGACTGTCGACTGCCGACCTGCCGACCTGCCGCTCAGGACACGCCCATGAAAGCCGCCGTCGTCGTTTTTCCCGGCTCCAATCGCGAAGGCGACATGGCGCGCGCGCTCAAACAAGCGACCGGGCGCGAGCCCTCGATGCTGTGGCACGCCGACCATGAATTGCCCGCCGGGACTGACCTCGTCGTATTGCCCGGCGGCTTTTCCTATGGCGACTATCTGCGCTGCGGCGCCATCGCCGGCCGCGCCGCGATCGTGGACGCGGTGCGCGCGCATGCCGCGCGCGGCGGCCTGGTGCTCGGCGTCTGCAACGGCTTCCAGATTCTCTGCGAAAGCGGCCTTCTGCCCGGCGTGCTGATGCGCAACGCCAATCTGCGCTTCGTCTGTCGGATGCAGCATCTCAAGGTCGAGCGCAACGACACGGCGTTTACCCGCCATTACGCCAAGGACCAGATCATCGAAGTCTGCATCGCCCATGGCGAAGGCAATTACGAAGCCGACGACGCCACGATCGAACGGTTAGAAGGCGACGGCCTCGTCGCCTTCCGCTACTGCGATTCGGCAGGAAAGGTCGGCGGCGGGGCCAATCCGAACGGCTCGCGCAATGATATCGCTGGAATCTATTCGGACGGGCGCAATGTGCTCGGCCTGATGCCGCATCCGGAAAATCTCATCGACCCGCTGGTCGGCGGAATCGACGGCCGCGCCCTTTTCGAAAGCCTCGCCAGCGCGGCTTGAACGGGCCGTCATCGTCGACGCGCGATTTGCGTGTATTCCGACGCGGCGTCAATGGCATGTCAGCCAGAAGGAGCGGCGCAATGAGCTATGTCGACGGCTTCGTCATTCCCGTGCCCATGGAAAACAAGGACGCCTATAAGAAAATGGCAGCCAGCGCCTGGCCGATTTTCAAGGAATTCGGCGCATTGCAGCTTGTCGAATGCTGGGGCGTCGACATTCCAGACGGCAAGCTCACCGACTTCAAGCGCGCCGTCGCGGCGCAAGCAGGCGAGCAGGTGGTGTTCTCCTGGATCGTCTGGCCGTCAAAGGAGATTCGCGACGCAGCCCACAAGAAGATGTACGACGATGAGCGCATGAAATCGCTCGGCGAAATGCCCTTCGACGGCAAGCGCATGATCTTCGGCGGCTTTGATATTCTGCTGGACGAAGGCGCGGGCTGACTATCGCCGAGCGCCGGCTTTCGCGACATTCCACAGCGCGCGCTCGGCTTCCATCTGCGCAATGGCGGCGTTGGCGCGCGCCCGCGTCTGCGCGGCGCGCAGCGGCTCGATCAGCGCGCCGAGTCGCGCCGACGACCAGCTCTTGAGCTGCTCCTCCATCAGCGCGCGATGCATGAAGCCGAAGCCGGCGCGCATCAGCGCGGAGACGCCGGCGGCGGGGCGCCCGCCCTCGCGCTCCATGGCGAGACGCGCTCGGTGCAGCGCGACGGCGTAGCGCAGCGCGCCGATGAGAAGCGGCTGCGCATCGCCGTCCTGCGCAAAATAGGCGTCAAGCGCCGCGCCGATGTCCGCGCTCCCGCCAAACGCCGCCGTCACGACGCGATCCGACGCAATGTTCGAGGCATGGGCCACGATCGCTTCGACGTCCCTGGCTTCGACATGTTCGCGGCCGTGCATGTAGAGGGCGAGCTTTGCAAGCTCGGCGCGACTCATCAGCCGGTCCTCGCCGAGCGCGCCCAGCAGCAGGCTGCGCGCCTCGGGACTGGCGACAAGACCGGCCTCGCGCAGGCTGCGGTCGATCAGCGCCTGCAAATCCGCCTCGGCGTCCGGCTGGCACTCGATCGCCGCCCCCTGTTTTGCGCTCTCGATAAGCTTGCGCAGCGGCGAGTCGCGCCTCAGCGCGCCGGCCGTCAGCACCACCGTGCAATGCGCTGGCGGCGCGGCGATGAGCGAAGTGAGGGCCGGAAGCACCGATTTCGCGCCGGTCTCAACAAGGATGGCGCGCCGTCCGCCAAAGAGCGGCGTGGTGTTGGCCTCATCGAGCAGCGCGAGCGGGTCGGCGGCGACGGCGTCGCCGCTCATTTCGACGAATTGGAACGGGTCGCGGCGATCGTCGACGCGCCTGTCGACGAGCGCGAGCGCGCGTTCGCGCGCCATGCCGGAATCAGCGCCATAGACGAGAAAAAGGAAAATGCCCTCGGGCGGCGCGGCGACGAAGCGTTCAGCGTCGCGACTCCTGACCGCCGTCATGATGCGCTATTGCCCGCTTCTCCCGTCAATTGGGGACGACAGGCGGCGGGGCGGACGCCATCCGCGCCGCCATCACGGTGGCGATTCTGGTGCGGATCGATTCGGCGATGACCCGCGCGTTGCGAATTTCCGCGTCGCGCGCGGCGCGCACATTGGAGAAACGGTTCGAGAAACGGTCGTAGCTCGCGACATTGAAGGCGATGCCCTTCGTCACCTCGATCTCCTGAGGCACGGTGACAAGCCGGTATTCGGCGTCGACGATCACCGTCGCCGAAGTGGCGCGACCCGTCACCGTGTCGATAATCGGCGTCTGCACGCGCTCGCGCAGCGTCACCATCAGCCGGTAGCGCGGCGGCGGCTGCGAACCCGTGCCATTCAACCCGAAGATCAGTTCATTACGGACATAGTGCCCGATGCGCTGGGGAATTTCGTCGACTTGGATGGACTGCAGCTCCGCCGCGAGCGGCGCTGAGTCAAGCCCGAAGCCCGCCGGCGCGTAAAGCGGCTGAAGACAGCCGGCGAGCGGCAGGGCGACAGAAAAAGCGGCCATCACAACCAGGAACCTCATCCTGAGGAGCCCGCGCAGCGGGCGTCTCGAAGGACGCTCCAGAAGGCGCGATGAGGAGCCCTCGACCCTTCGAGACGCGCCTTTCAGGCGCTCCTCAGGGTGAGGGCTTTGTGGATCGCACGAAACGCGCAAAGCCTGGGACGCGCGACATGCGGTTTCAAACCACCACATTGACGATCCTTTTCGGAACCAGAATGAATTTCTTCAGCGGCTTGCCCTCCATGGCCCGCTGAACTCCATCTTGCGCCAAAGCTTCTTTGCGAATCGTTTCTTCGTCGGCGTCATGAGCGACAAGAATTTCGGCGCGCTTCCTGCCGTTGACCTGCACCGGCAGGCTTATCATCTCCTGCGCCACAAGGACAGGATCGGCGATGGGCCAGGGCGCCTCGACGACCATGCCCTCGTGGCCCAGATCGGCCCAGCATTCCTCGGCGACATGTGGCGTCATCGGCGCGACGAGGCGAATGAGCGCGTCCGCCGCCTCGCGAAAGGCGAAGGCGAGATCGGCCGGAACCGGGGTTTCAGTCACGGCGTCGAGCGCGCTCGTCAGCTCATTGGCGAATTCGCGGATGCGGGCGATCGCGCTGTTGAAGCGCAACCGCTCGATATTTTCGCTCGCCTGGGCGATCGAACGATGCGTCGCCTTGCGTACGGCGAGCGCTAGATCGTGAAACCCCGCCGGCGGCTCGGCGCCCACCGGCGCCGCGACCCGGCCGAGTTCGCCGGTCAAGCGCCACAGGCGCTGGACGAAGCGCCAGGCGCCCTGAGCGCCTTCGTCCGACCAGATCACGTCGCGATCGGGCGGGCTGTCGGAGAGAACGAAAAGCCGCGCGGTATCGGCCCCATAGCTCGCGACAATATCGTCCGGGTCGACCGTGTTCTTCTTCGACTTCGACATTTTCTCGATCGGGCCGATCTCGATCTCGACATCACCGTCGAGGAGAAAGGCGCGGCGGCCGCCGTCCTTGGCCTCGACGCGGATCGCGTCAGGGCCCACCCATTGGCCGTCCGGCGCGCGATAGGTTTCGTGGACCACCATGCCCTGGGTGAAGAGGCCGGCGAACGGCTCCGCGACCGCGGCATGGCCAGAGTCGCGCGTCGCGCGGGCGAAGAAGCGCGAGTAGAGAAGATGCAGGATCGCATGCTCGATGCCGCCGATATATTGATCGACCGGCAGCCAGCGCGCGACCGCCTCGGCGCTCGCGGGCGCCGTTTCGTTATGTGGGTCGGCGAAGCGCGCGTAATACCAGGACGAGTCGACGAAAGTGTCCATCGTGTCGGTCTCGCGTCGCGCCGGCGCCCCGCAGGAGGGACAGGGGACGTTCTTCCAACTCGGATGGCGATCGAGCGGATTGCCCGGTTGATCGAAGGACACGTCTTCCGGCAGCCTGACCGGCAGATCGCCCTCGGGAACGGGAACCGGCCCGCAGGTCTCGCAATGGATGATCGGGATCGGGCAGCCCCAATAGCGCTGGCGCGAAATCCCCCAGTCGCGCAGCTTGAAATTCACCTTCCGCTCGCCCTGAGGCCGGTTGAACAACGCCGTCGTCGTCAGGCGGTTGGCGACCTCTTCCTTCGCCTGCGGCACGGCGAGCCCATCGAGAAAGCCGGAATTGACCAGATTGTCGTCGGCGTCGAAGGCTTCGCCGCTTGCGGCGATCTGGTTTTCGAGTTCTTGAGCTGAGAGACTTTCCGGGCAAACCACCACTTTGAAGCCGAGCCCATATTTCGTCGCGAAATCGAGATCGCGCTGGTCATGCGCCGGGCAGCCGAAAATCGCGCCCGTGCCGTAATCCATCAGGATGAAATTCGCGACATAGACCGGCAGCGTCCAGTTCGGATCGAAGGGGTGAACGACCCGTAGCCCCGTGTCATAGCCCATCTTTTCGGCGGTCTCGATCGCTTCGGCTGATGTCGCGCCGCGCCGGCACTCCTCGGCGAAGGCGGCAAGCGCGGGGTCGCCCTCGGCAGCGGCCTTGGCCAGCGGATGGTCGGCAGCGAGCGCGACGAATTTCGCGCCAAACAGCGTGTCGGCGCGGGTGGTGAAGACTTCGATCTCGCGCGCCTCGCCAAGCGGCTCGGCGAGCGCGAAGCGGACCAGCATGCCTTCCGAGCGCCCGATCCAGTTGCGCTGCATCAGCCGCACCTTGTCGGGCCAGCGGTCGAGTTCGTCGAGCGCGGCGAGCAGTTCTTCCGAATAGGAGGTAATCTTGAAGAACCACTGCGTCAGTTCGCGCTGCTCGATCAGCGCGCCCGAACGCCAGCCGCGCCCGTCGACGACCTGCTCATTGGCGAGCACGGTCATGTCGACCGGGTCCCAATTCACTTTCGACTTCTTGCGGTCGACGATGCCGGCCTTGAGAAAATCGAGGAAAAGCTTCTGCTGATGCTTGTAATATTCGGGATCGCAGGTCGCGATTTCGCGCGACCAGTCGAG
Organism: Methylocystis sp.; assembly: GCF_050246715.1. Classification (NCBI taxonomy): domain Bacteria; kingdom Pseudomonadati; phylum Pseudomonadota; class Alphaproteobacteria; order Hyphomicrobiales; family Methylocystaceae; genus Methylocystis; species Methylocystis sp. Next base: position 2,391 of record NZ_JBFWVN010000049.1, on the reverse strand, counting down.
CGAGAGGCCCAGAGTTTTGAGCTGGGCGCGCATGGCGGCGATATTGGCGTAGGTCCATTGCGCCGGATGGGCGCCGGTCTGCGCTGCGGCGTTTTCCGCGGGAAGGCCGAAAGCGTCCCACCCCATCGGATGCAGGACATCAAAGCCCTTGGCGCGCATGAAGCGGGCGACGACGTCGCCCAACGAGTAGTTGCGCACATGGCCCATGTGCAGCCGGCCCGAGGGATAGGGAAACATCTCGAGCACGTAATATTTTTCGGCGTCCGGCCGGTCGCCTGCTTTGAAAGACTGCTTTTCCTCCCAAATTTTTTGCCAGCGCGGCTCCGCTTCGGCGAAATTATAGCGTTCGGGTCTCATCTTGCTGGCGCGTCCGGTCAAAGGCTTTAGGGATCGCGCCTCTAATGCCGGGCGGTTAGTGGGATGTCAAAGGGCGGACGGCGGCCTCGGGGCCGCGAAAAGAGGGACCGAAAGGCCAGCCCCTCTTAAATTCCTTCACGCTCAGGCCTTCGCCGAAAGGCCAACGGTGATCCAGCTGACACCCTCGAAGATCAGATTGATCGCAAGGAAAAGGCCGAGGATGTAAAGGCCCGACATCGGCCATTGCGCCATGATCATGCCGCCGAGCGCGACGCTGATCACGCCCGAAAAGGCCACCAGGCCCCAGGGGCCGACGTCGCGGATTTGCCAGGCGAGGATCAGCTTGAACAGGCCGGCGACGATCAGCGCGACCCCGATCAGCGCGGTCAGCGACACTGCGGCCAGCCAGGGATGCTGAAAGGTGAAGAACCCGGCGAGGATCGTGATGATGCCGATCACGCCCCAGAGGAGCGCCCTGCCCCAAGGCCGGATTTGCACGGCGGTGATGATTTCCATCACGCCGGCGACGAGCATCGCCGCGCCGACATAGATCACGGTCACGATCGTGGCGGTCGTGACGTGATAGAGCGCAAACAGGCCTCCAATGAGCATCAGCGCGCCGAGCGCGACGATCCATCCCCATTTGCGGCGCAGATGATGCAAATGCGTCGCGCCGCCGTAAATCAGGCTGTCATTGACCATTGTCGGCCTCCAATGCTGTGGGCATGATAATTGGTAACGCGGCAGCGTTTCTCAATCTTGACTGTCGCGGCGACCCCGCATCTTTTTGCCGCCGTAAGCTTAACGCGCTGGACTGGACGAAGTTCCGCACCGCAAAAGCGCAAAAGCTTTGGCGCTTGACCCTTTCGCTAAAATCGCGATTTTCCCGTTCCATGAGAGCCGTTGACCGCCTTATTTCGACTCGCGAAACGATTTGCCGCGCCGCAACGGACTGCGGCCGCGATCCTCGCGCCGTCCGCCTCGTTTGCGTCACCAAGACATTTCCGGCCGAAGCGGCCCTTCCCCTGCTCGAGGCCGGTCACCGGATTTTCGGCGAGAACCGGGTTCAGGAGGCGGCGGCGAAATGGCCGACGCTGCGCGAAAAATATCCCGATATCGAACTGCACCTCATCGGCCCGCTGCAATCGAACAAGACGCGCGAAGCGGTGGAGCTCTTCGACGTCATCGAAAGCGTCGACCGGGAGAAGATCGCCAAAGCGCTTGCCGAGGAAATGTCCCGGACGGGCAAGCGCCCGCGGCTGTTCGTGCAGGTCAACACCGGCGCCGAGCCGCAAAAGGCCGGCGTGCTTCCGAAAGACGCAGACAGTTTTCTCGTGGCCTGCCGCGACAATTACGGGCTGCAGATCGAGGGCCTAATGTGCGTGCCGCCGGTCGACCAGCAGGCCTCGCCGCATTTCGCGCTGCTCGCCGACATCGCCGCGCGCAACGGGATCGGCGAACTCTCGATGGGCATGAGTTCCGATTTCGAACTCGCGATACAGCTCGGCGCGACCTATGTCCGGGTCGGCTCGGCGATCATGGGCGAGCGGAATTATCCGGCATCAACCAGCAGCCCACCCTCCTCTTGAGGGGGTGGGTCGGACGACGTAGCCGGTCCGAGTGGGATGACTGCGTAGGTAGTGGGATGCTGGCGTCAAACAAACGCCTATTGGGCGGCGCCTCAACGACAATAAGTCGAAATGGCCTCCCGCTCCGCGTTGCTTCGCAATTCGACCCTCACCCTCAAGGGCGATTGCGTGGAACTTGGTTAACTCTCGGCGCTCATTGGCCATTGTTCCTAACATTTATGTTTTCCTGGCACCTCTCCGTTGTGGCGGTTGCACATACCCTGGCCGCCGCCCCCGTGAGGAATGTATATTATACAGAATTCTGTGGTATGCGGTTCCCTGAGAGCCGATCCGAAAAGTTTGGATTCATGAACAAGACGTTGCACGGGTCAGACGTTTAAGCATGATGCGGATCATAGCGAGTTTGACGAAGGCGGCGACGGTCGTGGCGTAGCGTTCGAAGTCG
>NZ_JBFWVN010000048.1:0-24941 GCF_050246715.1 Methylocystis sp. | reverse complement strand
GCGGCGGGCCTCTCGAAGAGCAACGAGGGCCTCGGCGCCGTCGGCAACTACGCCTCGCTCGCCAATTATACGGCGCTCGGCGGCGTCTTGACGGTCTTCGCTTTGCCGAACTAAGCAAGACGCGAAGTTAACGAATGTCGGCGCTCGGCGCGCACCGTTAAGGTGCGCCGCCGAGCGTCGGCGTTTAAAGTGTGTGAAAAGAGACCAAGGAGAGTGGTATGAGATCGTCGCTGACCGGAGCGTTGGCTCTGGGCGTCATCATGTGCGTGGGAACCTCCGCGATGGCGGAAGCGCCGGGAGATCCCAAGGCCGTCAAATCGGTTGACGGCAAATATTTCGACGCCAAAGGCGATCCCACCTATAATGTCGGCCCTGACGGCAAGGTGGACTGGTACACCTTCTCCGGCTACCGCCGCTATCATGCGGAATGCCATGTCTGCCACGGTCCGAACGGCGGCGGCTCGACCTATGCGCCCGCCCTCAAGGATTCAGTGAAGCGGCTCAATTACGCGGAATTCGCCGGCATCGTCATCGGCGGGCGCCAGAACGGCAACAGCGTCATGCCGGCCTTCGCCGAGAATAAGAACGCCTCCTGCTACCTCGATGACCTATATGTGTATCTCCGCGCGCTCTCGACCGGCGCGATCGAGCCGGGCCGTCCGGCCAAGAAGGAAGACCGCCCCGAGGCCTTCGCCAAGGCCGAGGCCGAGTGCATGGGTCAAAAGTAAGGGCGTCAACGCGATCGCATGATCGGTTTAAGCAAACGTTGGCGCGGCTTGGCTGCGCTGCTTTCGCGGGCTCTCGCCGCCGCAATCCTCTTTGCGGCGGCGCCCGCCTTCGCGCAGCATATGGGGCCGGATTTCGGCGCCAAGGGCGACGATAATCAGGGGTCGATCGAACTCGTCGATCCCAAGACTCTGCGCGTCTGCGCAGATCCCAACAATCTTCCCTTTTCAAACGACAAGGGCGAAGGTTTCGAGAACCGCATCGCCGAATTCTTGGCGCAGAAGCTCGGCAAGGAGCTCGCTTTTTCCTATTATCCAGGCGCCACGGGTTTCGTACGCAACACGCTCAACGCGCATCTTTGCGACGTCATCCTCGGCATGCCGCAGGGCAATGATCTGGTGCAGCCAACCAATCCCTATTACCGCACGACCTACGCCATCGTCACGCGGGCGGGCTCCGAACTCGACGGCATAAAATCGCTCGACGATCCGCGGCTGAAGGAAAAGCCGCATCGCATCGGCCTTGTCGCCAATACGCCGCCCGGCAATGTGCTGGCGATGAATGGCTTGCTGGCGTCAGTGAAGCCCTATCCGCTGATGGTCGATACGCGCGTTGAATCGTCGGGCGCGGCGATGATCCATGATCTCGAAAAAGGCGAGATCGATGTCGCGCTGCTGTGGGGGCCGATCGCCGGCTATTACGCCAAGCGTTCGAGCGAGAAGCTCAATGTGACGCTGCTGCCAGAGACGCCCGGCGCCCGCATGGCGTTTCGCATCGGCTTCGGCGTTCGCCATTCCGATCAGAACTGGAAGCGCGAACTCAATACGCTGATCGCTCAGAACAAGTCCGAGATCGAGCGCATCCTTCTCGAATACGGCGTTCCGCTGCTCGACGAGCAGGGACATCAGATCACGGTTGCGCGATGAACAGGATGAAATATTTTCCGCGCGGCGTTCTCGCCCTTTGCACGGCCTTTGCGCTTTGCGGCGCGCCAGCTTTCGCGCAAGCGCCGCCGGAGCCGGAAACCTATCGCCTCGGCGATTATCACGCGCCGACGCCCGCGACGCTCAAAGGCGCGACGGTGCTCGACACGCCACAGGCGTTCGAATTGTGGGGAGCCAAGAAGGCGGTTTTCATCGACGCGCTGTCGCATCCGCCAAAGCCTGAGGGATTGCCGAAGAACGCTGTGTGGCGCGATCCCAAACGCTTTGACATTCCTGGCAGCATCTGGCTTCCCGACACAGGCTTTGGCGAATTGTCCGAGCCGATGGTGCGCTATTTCGAGCAAGGATTGACGCGCGCGAGCGGCGGCGACAAATCGAAGCCGCTCGTCTTCTATTGCCGCACCAATTGCTGGGCCTCATGGAACGCGGCCAAGCGCGCGATCGCGCTGGGCTACACGAAGGTGATGTGGTATCCGCCGGGCGCCGACGGCTGGGAGCAGGCCGGCCATCCGCTCGAAGAGCGTCAGCCCGAGCCGCGCGATTAGGGCGGCCTAATTCGGAGGGGGCGTCATTCCCGACGCGCGCATAGCGCGCGATCGGGAATCCAGCTCAAGGCCAGCGTTCTTGGATTGGCCCTGGATTCCCGGTCAGGTCTTCGGCCTGCCGGGAATGACATGACCCAAGAGAGCGGATCAACGGGAATCCGTATTACTCCATCGCCTGCTGGATCGCCCGCGCCAGCGCGCCGAAACGCTGCTCGATCAGCGCCGGGCTTTCGCACACATAGCCGACCATGCGCCGCTGCTCCTCGAAGAGCCGCAGCCGCCATTGCAGCGCTTCGCTGGCCTTCTTGATCGCTTCGGGATCGGGGGGCTTTTGGTCCTGCAGGTCGCGCAAAGTCTGCGTCTCTTCGCGGGCTTTTTCCGCCATCGCTTTCAGGCGCCGTCCGAACCGATCGAGACCATTGACCACGTCGCGCCGTTCGTCGTTCATCCGCTCGTAGACGCCGGCAAAGAGCGTCGTCAGGCGCTGCTTGCGCCTGTCGGCGGAAGATTTGGCGAATTGCGCGATGAGCCGTTCGGCTTCGTCGATCGGGGTGCGTCGCTGCGACAGTCGGACGACAAGATCGCCGATGGTTTGGTCCTCGCGCCAATGTTTCATCGCGTCGTCGAGCGGCGGACCGGTCCAGACGCTGGCGACCGCGAGTTCGGGCACGCGCACCTGCCTGCAAGGCCAATCGGGCTGGCTCTGCTGCTGCGGTGCCTGCGCCGTGGCGGCGCCGGCGAAGACGAGCGAAATCAGAGCAAGGAGCAGGCTGCGTTGCATCATGAGGTCCGCCGAGCGTCGCAGGAGCGCGACGCGCTATAATGCCCCATGCAGATCATCCCCGTCATCGATTTTCGCAGCGGCGCGGTCGTGCGCGCCCGCGCCGGCGACCGAGAGAGCTACAGGCCGATCGAATCGCCGCTCGCGGCGACGAGCGCGCTTTCCGATATTGTCGCCGGTTTTTTGACGCTCCATCCTTTCGAGAGAATTTACGTCGCCGATCTCGATGCAATCGAGGGAAGCGGCGATAACAGCCGCGAAATCGCAGCGCTGACCGAATGCTTCCCGGCGCTGCGCTTCATGGTCGATGCTGGCGCAAGGACTTGCGACTGGCGCGGCGTAACCAACGTCGAATGCGTCATTGGCAGCGAATCATTGCGCGACGGAGAAACCATCCGCACGCTGTATGACGATCCCGACGTCATTCTCTCTCTCGATTTTCGCGGCGACGTATTTCTCGGTCCCAAGCCGCTGATCGATTGCGCCGAGCTATGGCCACGCCGGGTCATCGTGATGACGCTCGCCCGCGTGGGCGTCGGCGCCGGGCCGGATGTCGACCGCCTCGCACATATCATCGAGCGGGCAGGCGAACGGCGCGTCTATGCCGCCGGCGGCGTTCGCGACGCGCGCGATCTCGCGCGGCTTGAAGCGATCGGCGCGGCCGGCGCGCTCGTCGCGACGGCGCTGCACGACGGCGCTCTGAAGTGCGCCGATCTCGAACGCTTCAACGGAACGCGCCAAGAAAAAAGGGAGCCTCGAAAGACTCCCTTCTGAAGCTCTCTTGCTTCTAAGTTCTCTTGGCGAGCGATCCGCGGACGCTCAGTTGGCGGCGAAAGGATGTTTCGCGGTGACGCGCGCCGACAGCACGCTGCGCGCGCTTGGATCGCCCTTCATCGCGCGCGCGATGGCTTCCTTAGTGGCGCTGTAGTTGAAGTCCTGAATCTTCTGATCGTCATTGGCGTCCCAATGGATGAAGACGCCGACGCAGATGAAGAGGTCGTCAGCCTGGCTCAATGGAATGACGCCCTCGGCGACGCTGTCGGCGACGGCCTTGGCGACGCCATATTGCGCCGGGCCGAACATCTGAACCGCCTGCTTGGCGTTCTTGATGGTCACCTTGTTGAACATCATCGTATAGGGCTTCACCAACAGGTTCGGCGCAACGACGGCGAGCAGGGTGGTAAAGCCATCCTTGTTGTTGACGAGGCCGTTGGCGAAGGCCTTCTCGGCCGCCGAGCCGCGCGGCCCCATGATCAGGTCGATATGCGCGACCTCATTGCCGTCGCCGACGAGCGATTCGCCGACGCTGGTCTTGGCGCTGCTCGAGGTGAAGCTGGACGACGGCTTCGGAAACAGCGCGCCCAGTAATTTTTCAAAGAACGAAGCCATGATCCCATCCCTCCCGGTGCGTTCGCGTCGCTGCGGCGTCTTTCAGACATTTCGCGCGCGGAATGCCCTTCTTCCTCGTTGCGCCTTCCTTGCGGGAAGACGGAATTGCGGCTGGCGAAGCCTCGGCGCGCCAGAGTTGATTCATTGCCGACCTCATCGGATCGCGCGGTCACATTGCCGCATCGGCGGCGCGCGTCGGTCGGCGAAGCGCGAGCGGGAAGCGTTCGGCTCCCCGCCGCGCATGTTCTTCACGCGTCTCAGTTCGGCGCGAAGGGGTGCTTGGCTTCGTTGCGCTTGGCGACGACTTCGGAGGCCTTCGGCTCGCCCTTGACGGCGCGCGCAATCGCTTCCTTCGTCGCGGTGTAGTTGAAGTCCTGGATCTTCTTGTCGTCCGAAGCGTCCCAGTGAATGAACACGCCGACCGAAATGAAGATGTCGTCGGCTTCGTCGACCGGGATCACGCCTTCGGCCACCGAATCCGCAACCGCCTTGGCGACGCCATGCTGCGCCGGGCCAAACATCTGCACCGCCTGCTTGGCGCCCTTGATCGTCACCTTGTTGAACAGGATCGTGTTGGGCTTGCACAGAAGGTTCGGCGCGACCACCGCGAGCAGCGTCGTGAAGCCGTCCTTGTTGTTGACCAGCGCATTGGCGAAAGCGAGTTCGGCCGCCGAACCGCGCGGACCCATGATCAGGTCGATATGCGCCACTTCGTTGCCGTCGCCGACCAGCGACTCGCCGACCAGCATCTTGTTGATCACAGCCATGTATTCCTCCCAGAATTCCTCTTGTAGGCGCGCGCCGTTTGGCTGCGAGCGCCTCTATCCCCTCTTCGGCCTCGAGCCAAAAAAGCTCGACCACTCCGCTGGCCGGATAGCCGCGAGACCATCCCGCGCGCGCGGACTCAACCATTTTTGCGCGGCCTTGCCAAGATGGCGGCCAGATAATCAGTGAAAAGAACCGCGACCGTCAGATCGGCGCTCGTGCCTGGATTCAATCCGCGCCGTTTTAGGGCGCGGTCGAATTCCAGCGCCAGTTCGAACGCGGCGTCGCGGCTCTTGGCGCTTTTCAGGTCTGTTTCAAAACGGGCCGCCTCGCCGCGGACTGTTTCGGCGGCCGCGCGTCCGTGCTTACGGACGATATGGCTGTCGGGAAATGCGGCGAGCAACGCCGCATAGACGCTCAGCGTCGCCAGCGGCGGGTCGGCGCCCCGCATTCGCGCCTCGGCCAAAGTCTCAAGGCCAAGGTCGAAAATATCGGCGAAGCCATTGGCGTATTGCCAGGCGATGCGGTCCCGGTCGGCTGCGGCCCGCATCGCCTCGAGCAGAGTTGTTTGGGCCTGCGCATGGACGTCATGCTCGGGCGCCTCGCCGAGCCCCGCAGGCTGCGCATGGGCGATGGCGCGAAAGGCGGCGGCGGCGTCATCTATGTCGAGCGCCTGCAGCACGCGCTGCGTCTCACGGCGAAGATCGGCGCTTTGCGCGGTCGCGGCGGCCTGCGCCAGCGGCGCGCAAAGCAGGATAATGCCGAGATTGGTGTTTTGCCCGACGCGCGCCCATGTCGCTTCGACGGCGCCCTCGATACGCGCGCCGACAGTAGAGTGTGTCGCGGCGATGAACGGCGCGGCGGCCTCGGCGCTGACGATGAAATCCGCCGTCGTCATGCCATGGCCGTCGGCGAAGACATGGACGTTGCCGGGCTTGGGCGCCTGCAACTCAGCTTCGCAGGCGGCGATGAAGCCGGTCGCGATATCTTGCGGCGCGACCCCGCAACCCGTCATGTCAGACGCGCTGGCGCGCAGGCGTCATCAGCGCAAGCGCGTCGGCGACGATCCGGTCGGCGATCGAAACGGGCGTCACCCGTTGAAGTCCGCTCCAGCCGGGCATGCTGTTGACTTCAAGAATGAGCGGCTCGCCTTTGCGGTCATTGATGAGGTCGACGCCGGCGAAATCGACGCAGAGCGCGTTTGCTGCGGCGAGCGCAATCTGCGCCTCTCGCGCTGAGGGCTCAACCGCGAGCGGCTTCGCGCCCTGCCGCACATTGGTGATCCAATGGCTTGAACGCCGGCGCATGGCGGCGACGATGTCGCCGCGCGAGACGAGAATGCGCATGTCTTCGAACGGCGGCCGGGCGGGGCCAACGAAGCGCTGGAGATAGAATACGCCGCGCGCCTCCTGAAGCGACGGCAGATCGCTTTCGCTTTCGATCAATCGCAGGCCCCAGCCCTGCGCGCCAAAAAGCGGCTTCATCGCGAGCGGGCCTTTGCCACATTCGCGCCGCGCGATGGCGCGCGCCTGCGCGAGACTCTGCGCGGCGAAAGTCTCAGGCGTCGGCAATCCGGCCTGCGCCAGAAGAAAACTCGCCATGGATTTATCGGTGCAGCGTTCGATCGCCCGAGCGCTGTTGACGACCGGAACGCCGAGCGCCTCCAGCGCATGCAGCGCGCCGAGCCGCATGGTGATCGCCTCCAGCGAGCCGTCGCCGATGGCGCGAACGATGGCGAGATCGGGCGGGTCGCGAAAGCCCGGAATGACGAGGCCGTGGGCGCGGCCCGTCTCGATCTTGCAGGCGGAGAGCCGTACGGCGACAGGCGTCGCGCCCTGCGCGCGCAAGGCGCGAAGCGTGCGCTCGACATGCCAGTCGAGCTTGTCGGTGAAGACCGCGACGCGGGGGCTCCCACCTCCCCCTCGAGGGGGGAGGTCGAGCGCCGAAGGCGCTCGGGTGGGGGCGAGAAAAGCCGCCGTCATCTGACTTTGTCACCCCACCCCGGCGCTGCGCGCCGACTCTCCCTCTCAAGGGGAGGGTGTTGCGCGCGCGTCACCCGAAAGATTTATCGAGCAACGCCAGATTGATTTCGCCGGCGCGGAAGGTTTCGCCGGTTTCGACCGCGGTCACCAGAGCTTCGGCCGGCGAAAACAGGCTGCCGTCGATCTTGTAGAAGTCGCCCTTATAGGACTTGAAGATTTCCGCGAAAGGCTGGCCGTAATCTCGGGAATTGGCGCTCGGCAGCTTCTCGGCGAGTTCCTTGGCGGCGGCGGCCGGGCCTTTCACGAAGAGATGCGCGCGGCCGGCGTAAATGATCGAATCATTGGTGCGGCCCATCGCCTGCACGAAATCGGGATGGGGCGGCGAGAGCGGCGCCGTCGCGATTCCGTCGATAATGTCGTCGAGCGGAAAATGCAGCTCATGCGCCTTGTGCAGCGCAACTTCGAGCACCCGTCCGACCACTTGAACGCTGCCGGCGAGCGACTGCGTCGGCGCGTAGATGAAGGCGACCTTGTCCGGCGACACGCCGGCGCGCGAGGCGACTTTCTCGACGACCTCCTTTGGTGGCGGCGAGCCGCTTTCGAGCACGATGGTCACGCGGTCGGCGAGATCGCGGTAGGACAGCTCCTCGAAAAGCTTTTCGGCGCGGGCCTGAGCGCGGCCCGGTCCCGAGCCCAAAGCGAAGAATTTCTCATGGGCGAGGCTCCAGCCGGCGTATTGGCTGGCGAGACAGGCGACGACCGGATCGGCGCTGGTCACGGTCAGCCAGAACGGCCATTTCGGCGCGGCCGGGGCGTGGGAAAGGCTCACGCTCCCTAGTCCGCCCATGCAGATTTCAGTCAGCAGCAGACCGGCCTCGATGCCGCCGGGGACCTTGGCGCCGGCGTCGATCAGCAGTTCGCCGAGACTGCCGCGCCCGACCGAGACCCGATATTTCGCCGCGCCCGCGACAAGACGGTCGACCAGCGCGCCCGCAAGCGCATTCACGCTTTCGGTCGTTCGGCCGGTGACATTGAGGCTTCCGCTCACTTGTGGTCCTTCCCCTCTTTCATTGTGTGGCGCTTTCCGCCCTCTTCCGGCCGTTCTAAGCAGCGAGCCCGCAGCCGGTTCGCGTCGCGGAACTTATCGAGCTTTAGTCCGAAGCGAAAGATCGACGGCGTCGCAGTTTGCGTGGGCGAGTCGCCGCCAGCGGCGGGAGGGCGAACCACATTCAGAGAATGGAGATGCAAATTTTTCAATCTTTTTGCCTCAGGCAGCGAAACCAATCGGCGGCTGAAACGTTGAGCATGGCCTGTGTGTTTGCGCATATCCGCGGGCGCGTTTTGAGGATGGGCTACAGACATTATTTCGCTAGGGGACGAACGATGGATTTGCAGCCGACTGAACCGAACGCCGCGGAACGCACGGCCGGCGACCTTGCGTTGAACGACGTGCTTTATGTGGCGCTGGCCATCGCCGTCATTCTCTTCGGCAATGTCGCCTTGGTCCGCGCCATGGATGTTGCGCTCGACGTTTGGGCGCGTTCCCCGTTCTAGACTGAAATCTGAAATTCTGAGCTTCCCCCACGGCCAAGGCTGCTTGGCGCGGGAGGCGGCGGCTTGTGGCGCCGAGCGGACCCGCTCCCGGCGCCAATCCCTATTTCCAAGCCCATTTCGTCGCCTTCGGCGCGGGAGGCGATGGACGCCGAGCCCAAAATTGCGGCATGATATAGGTCAAGACGCCTGGTCGGACCGGCGGAGACATGCTGATGATGAGGCTCCTTTTCATTCTTGTCGCGGCGATCGGCTTGATCGCGCGCGCGGACGCGCAGGCGGTGCGCCGGGATTCCGCCAAGGCTTTCCAGAAAGTGCGGGAATGCTCGGCCCAGATGGGGCCGGACGTCATTACCTTCAGCTTTTACCAGCCGACGCAATCGAGAAGCCAGTTCTGCGAGGACATTCCAGAAACGGGACCGACGACGATCGTGATCGACACGCTGCAGGACGAATTGCGGGACATGATGGTGGAAATCCGCATCGTCGAGGCGGATCCGAAGGGTGACGAAAACGCAGCGCCGAACGAAGCCTATCTCCCGCCCGCGCAGTTCCGGACCGGGGTGATCCAGCTCGAACACGATTTCAAGAAAAAGGGAGACTTCGTCGCCCTGGTGCGGGCGCGGAGCGTGGATGGCCGCAAGGAATATAACGCCCGTTTCGCCTTCTCGGTCGGCGAAGAGTTTCTGCGCGATTGGACCGCGATCGCCATCGCCACCGGCGTCGCGCTTGCTCTCGGCGCGGGCTGGTATGCGCATTCCCTCCGCAGTCGAGCATCCGAGAAGACCAAGCTCAGAAAAGCGTGATGGCGCCCCATTCGCTACGCTGAACCGGCGGCCGTCGCATCTTTATGGCGGCGGTTTATCTGGCGTCTCAAAAGACAGATCCGCCCCCGCCGCCACCGGCGTCGCGCCCGCCGCCAGGGCGTCGTCCAGGCGGTCGAGCCGGATCAAGGCAAGACCCTCTTCATCGAGGCGCGAGCCGGTGACGCCGATTTCAACCCCGCCGGCACGGATCGCTTCGCCCGGCGCGGGCGCGCCGCTTTGTGCGCGATATTTCGCGACCCGCTTGCGCACCAGACCGCGATGCTTCATTCGCGAGACCACCTCCTGGCCGACGTAACAGCCCTTCTTGAAGTCGATCCCCGAGAGCAAATCCATATTGGCTTCATGAGGAAAGGTTCCGCCATAGGCGAAGTCGACGCCGCCGAGCGGCACGCCGGCGTGGATGCGCAGCGCCTCATAGTCGCGCCGCTCGTCTTTCGTCGAAATCTTGCCCTTTTCCGCGATGGCGCGGTATCCCAGCGGTCCGCGTGGATCGGCGGCGATGGCGACGGCGTCGACGGCCGGAGGTTCGCACGAGTCCGGGAAGGCGATCGCCTCGAATTCGTCGCTGCGGTTCGTCACGGTCAATTTCGAACGCAGTTTGTATATGTTCAGACGTTTTTGAAGATCGGCAGCAAGGTCGAGCGGACAATCGATGAGATAGCGCTCGTCGCCCGCCGCGAAGACCAGAAAATCGAACAAAATCTTGCCCTGCGGCGTCAGCAGCGCGGCAAATCGCGCTTCGCCCGGCTTGAGCGCGGCGACGTCATTGGTCACGAGATTATGCAGGAACGCGCCTGCGTCTTCGCCCGAAACCTCGATGATTCCCCGATCGTCGAGCAGGATCGCCTTGGTCATCTGTCTCTTGCGCCTCCGCCGCCGGCTGCTTGAGTCTCGCGCCTCTTTGGCGCATTAGCAACAAAAGCCCACCCCGCGACCGCATCGCAAGCGAGGCGCCATTTCATGCCGCAGGTCTTCGACGTCATCCTCTCCGGCGGCGCGCTGGTCAATCAGGACGGCGAGGGCGCGCGCGATGTCGGCCTTCGCGACGGCAGGATCGCTGAGATCGGCGACCTTTTCCGCGCCTCGGCCGGGGAGAGGATCGACTGCCGCGGCCTTCATATTCTGCCCGGCGTCGTCGATACGCAGGTGCACTTTCGCGAGCCGGGCGCGCCGCATAAGGAAGACCTCGAATCGGGCTCGCGCGGCGCGGTTCTCGGCGGCGTCGTCGGCGTCTTCGACATGCCCAACACCAATCCTCTGACGACCGGCGAAGCCGAGCTTGCCGACAAGGTCGCGCGCGCGAGCGGACGCATGCATTGCGATTTCGCCTTCTGGGTCGGCGGCACGCATGAGAACGCCCGTCATCTTGGCGAATTGGAGCGCCTGCCTGGCGCGGCCGGAATCAAGGTTTTCATGGGCTCCTCGACCGGCTCGCTGCTCATCGCCGACGACGCCGGCATCGCGGAAGTATTGTCGCATACGCACCGGCGCGCCGCTTTTCACAGCGAAGACGAAGACCGGCTGAACCTGCGCAAGTCCCTGCGCATCGATGGCGATCCGTCGTCCCATCCGGTCTGGCGCGACGTCGAAACGGCGGTGCGCTCGACGCGGCGACTCATGAACATCGCCCGCGACAAGGGTGCGCTCGTGCATGTGCTGCATGTGACGACCGAAGAAGAGATCGCGCTGCTCGCCGAACATAAGGACATCGCCAGCGTCGAGGTGACGCCGCACCATCTGACGATGGACGACAGCGACTATGCGCGCATCGGCACGCTCGCTCAGATGAATCCGCCGGTGCGCGAGGCGCGCCATCGCGAAGGTCTGTGGCGCGGAGTCGCGCAGGGCGTCGTCGACGTGCTGGGCTCCGACCATGCGCCCCATACGCTCGAAGAAAAGGCCAAGCCATATCCCAATAGCCCGTCGGGGATGACGGGCGTGCAGACGCTCGTTCCTCTGCTGCTCGATCACGTCAACGCCGGCCGACTGACCTTGCAGCGTTTCGTCGACCTGACGAGCGCCGGTCCGGCGCGGCTTTTCGGCATAGCCGGCAAGGGGCGCGTCGCGGTCGGCTATGACGCCGATCTGACCATCGTCGACATGAAGCGCCGCGAAACCATCCGCAATTCATGGATCGCTGCGCGCGTCGGCTGGACGCCCTATGACGGCAAGGAGGTCGTCGGCTGGCCGGTCGGAACCTTCGTGCGCGGCGCCAGGGTGATGTGGGAAGGCGAGATCGTCACGCCATCGCAAGGCGCGCCGATGCGCTTCTGGGGCGCTCTCTAATCTCCTTTGGCAAGGTTTGCGCGAACGCGCGGCGCCATCCGCGAATCTCAGTCTTCGCTCCAGAAATAGTGCCAGACGCCGTCAGACGCGATGCCGATGCGCGTCGCGCGCGGCTTCCCTTCAGCGTTCGAGCGCGCAAGATCGTCGAAGCGCACGCAGCGCCATCTCGCCAGCGCTTCCTCGTTATTGGCGGGCGGCTCTGGATGGCGCGCGAAGGCCGGCCATTCGTAAAGCGTCGTCGGTCCGCGCATGATTTTGACGTAAGGCTGAGCGAAAATCGCGCGAATGAGCGAAATCGTCTCGCGCCCCTTGCGGTCGAAGGAAAGCGCCTTCAAAATCTCGATCGGATCGGTTCCGGCCCTGAATGCGCCGCTCTTGGCGAAGAGCGGCCGAGTCTCGTTCCAGTCGATCGGAATGCGCAGCGCTTCGACATCTCCCGTCTCGCAAGCGGCGAGAATCTTGTCGCGAATTCTGGCGACGGGCGCCGGCAGTAGTGCGAGATCGCCGATCGGCGGCGAAACCACGTCGGCAATGGCGACGCCCTTGGGTTTACGGATCATGCGGGATCATACCGCGCGCCGGCGTCGATATGCCAATAGATTGAATTTCATTGTTCTTCTACGGCCAAGATTGTCTCAATGTGATGAAACCGCCATGTTCATCGGCGCGTTTCACGGAGGTTGAATGGACGAGATTAAAGATCAGGACGAGTGTTCGGGGAACAAGGCGTCGCCGCGTCTTGAAGCGATGCTGCGCCGGTCGGCGCTGGCGATCGTCGCCGAGCGCCTCTGGCGGGCCGGCCTGGCGCTCGCCACGATCTTCATGTTCTTTTTGACGCTCTCCTGGCTGGGGTTCTGGGGCGCGGCGCCGGTCGAAGCGCGCATCGTCGGCGTGGCGCTGTTCGGCTTCGCGGCGCTTTACATTGTCGTGCGCGAGTCAGTGCGCGGCTGGCCGCACCGCGTCGCGGCGCTCGAACGGTTGGACCGCGGCGCCGACACGGCGCTTCGTCCGGCCTCTTCGCTCGAGGATCGCCTCGCCACGCAGAACGCCGACGCGGGCGTCGAGGCGCTCTGGGCGTTGCATCGCCGGCGCCTGGAGGAAACCCTCGCGAAGACGCCGATCGAATCGCCGCATGCGCGCGTGCCGGAGCGCGACCCCTACGCATTGCGCGCGCTGGCGCTGGTTGCCGCCGTCGCGGCAGGCTTCGCAGCCGGCGACGAAAAGCGCGCGCGCCTCGCCGCCGCCTTCGATTGGCGCCTCGCCGCGAACTTCGGAACCAGCTCGCGGGTTGACGCCTGGCTGGAGCCGCCGGCTTACACCGGCCGCCCGCCGATCGTGCTTGCCAAGGAGGGCGAGGCGCCGATCGAGGCGCCAGTCAATTCGACGCTGCGCATCCGCCCGCCGGACGCCGGCGCGTCGGCCTCCGGCGGACTCGTCGTGGCGCAGCAGGCGGGCGAGGACTCCGGAAAGGAGACGCCGAAAGAACAGGCGTTCAAACTCTCGGGGGCGGCGCAAGTCTCGCTTTCCGACGGCCGGAGCTTCGATCTCGCGGCGATCCCCGACAGACCTCCGACCATCACGCTCACTGAACGGCCGCGCAATAATGCGCGCGGATCGATGACCTTGGCGTTCCGCACGACTGACGACTACGGCGTCGTCGGCGCCGAAGCCGTCTTCAGCAAGCCGCCAGACGGGCGGCGGGCGCTTTACGAGCCGCCGCGACTGGCGCTGGCGTTGCCGCCCGGCGGCGGCGGCCAGGGCGAGGGCAAGGCGACGATCGATCTCGCCGACAGTCCCTTCGGCGGCGCGAAGCTCGCGATGCGGCTCGTCGCCAGGGACGCCGCGGACAATGAAGGCGCTTCCGAAGAGATCGAAATGATTCTGCCCCAGCGGCGCTTCGTCAAGCCGCTGGCGCGCGCGCTCGCTGAACAGAGGCGCATTCTCGCGCTCGATCCGGATTCCCGCGCGAGCGTCCGCACCGCGCTCGAGGCGCTGTCGATCGCGCCGGAAGCCTTCGATACGCCCTCGGCCATCCATCTCGGATTGGGCGAGGCGCGCCGCGCGCTCGACGCCGCGCGCAGCGACGATGATTTGCGCGGCGTCTCTGAAATGCTGTGGGCGATGGCGCTCGACCTCGAAGAAGGCGACATTTCGCAGGCCGAGCGCGATCTTCGCGCCGCCGAGCGCGAATTAAGGGACGCGATCGCGCGCGGCGACAGCGAGGAGGACGTCGCCCAGCGCGCCGAGGAGCTTCGCGCCGCGCTCGACAAATTTCTCCAGCATCTCGGCGCAAGGTTGCCGCCTCCAGGGTCTCCGCTGCGAGAGGCGGAAGGGAGCGCCGACTCAGTTACGCCCGACGAATTGCAGTCGATGCTCGACGAGATGAACAGAGCCATGAAATCCGGCGACATGGCGCAGGCCCAGCGCCTTCTCGACGAGCTCCAGGACATTCTCGAAAATATGCAATCGGGGCAGGGCGCCGGCCAACGCCGTGCGCGCGGGCGCGAAATGACGCGCGCGCTCAGCGAAATCGATCGGCTGTCGCGCGAAGAGCAGCAATTGCGCGACGAGACTTTCCAGGGGATGAACCCCGACGAAGATGACGAGGAGCCGCGCGTCTCGCGCGGGCGCCGTCAGAACGGCCAGCCACGCAGCGAGGAGCAAGGCGCCGAACGCAAGCGCCAGCAGGCGCTGCGCGAGCGGCTGGAGCGGCAGCAGGATGCGCTGCGCGAGGGTGGCGTCGAGGCCGGCGAGGAGCTCGACGAAGCGCGCCGCGCGATGAAGGAGGCGGAAGAGGCGCTCGGCCAATCCGGACAAGGACGCGGCAGGGCGGTCGACGCCCAGGGCCGCGCCGTGCAGGCCCTGCGCAAAGGCGCCGACAGGCTGGCGCAGCAGATGCGCGGGGAGGGCGACGAAAGCGCCGACGAAGAGGGCGGAAGCCCCGGCAGGCGCGGGCGCCGCGGCAAGGGCCGCGATCCGCTCGGTCGCGCGGCCGGCGACGGCAACCGTCCGGATGTCTCCGGCAAATATGATCCGCTTGGACTGCCGCCGGCGCAGCGCGCCCATCGCGTGCAGGAAGAGCTGCGCCGCAGGCTTGGCCAGCCCGAGCGCCCGCAGGACGAACTCGATTATCTGCAGCGGCTGCTGCGGCGATAAACGCCTTGCGGCGAAGCACGCGCTTCTCTACAGCGCAACGAGTTGGGAGTAGCGCCGCTCATGCCAAGTTATTCAAATCTACTGGTGATCGTCGCCGTCGCGGCGGTCGCTCTGGTCGTCGTCGCCGGCTTTATCAATATGTTTCGCGGCGGCGAGGGCGCGCCGGCCCGCGCCCAGAAGCTCATGCGCTGGCGCGTCGGCCTGCAACTGCTGGCGCTTATTATCGTTCTCAGCGTGCTTTACGCGAGAGGCCGCTGGTAGGTCACGCCTATTTGCCGGCGCGCTTTTCCAGCCATGCGACGATCAGCGGATCGTCGATGGCGCCGGTCACCGTCACGACGCCGCCGTCTGGCGCGACGAGCGCCGTGAAGGGCAATTCTCCTCGCCACGTGTTATCCGCCTCGAAATAAAGCTTTTCGACGAAGTCATCGGCGAAGCCGTAATGGTCGGCGTCGGAGAGCCCCGCCTTCTCGATGCGCGCCTGCGCGCGGGCGCGGTCCTCGTCGCTGTCGGTGTTGACGAAGACGAGGTCGAACCCCTTTTTCTCGGCGGCGAATTTCGCCCATTGCGGCAATTCGACGAGGCAGGGCGGACAGGTCACTGACCAGAAATGGACGATGAGCGGCCTGCCGGCGTGCGCCTTGGTCAATTGCGCGAAGGCGCCGCGGCCATAGGGCTTGAAGTCGAAGGCGACCGCGGCGCCGGAGACGAGCGCAAAGGCGAGGGCGAGGACGAAGAGGCGCATTCGGCGAAATCCAACTGACGGTTATGAAGACTCGGGGTCTTGTCATGCCGGGCGCCGCATGGCGGCGACCGGGCATCCAGAGCCGCACCGCGAATCTTCAGAGTTTGCCCTGGTTTCCCGATCGCTTCGCTTCAAGCGAAGCGTCGGGAACGACAAAGCGGCGTGTTTGCAAGAGCGGCGTCACCGCTCCGCCGCGGCGCTTTTCTCGTCTCGCGGCAGCGGCAGAAGCCGATAGCCTTCCTTGTGGGTGACCCACGACAGATAGGCCGCGCCCTTATGGGCGATGAGTTCCGGATGGTCGGAGGCGTCCGCCGTCTGCGCGATCGCGCGCGGCGCGCTCCAGCTCTTGCCGTTGTCGCGCGACATTTGCATCGCGATCGTCGTCGTCGTCCCGTCGAACTCCTTCCAGACGCGATAGAGGCGACCCTTCGCCGCGATCAGCGTCGGATGTCCCGGCGCGCGCGCGTCGTCGCCGAATTTCTCCGGCTCCGAGAAGCTTTTGCCGTCGTCGACGCTGCGGGCGTAGAACAGGCCCTGCCGGTTCTTGCCCTTGGTGAACCAGACCACATGCCAGGCGCCTGAGGCGTCGATGGCGATCGACGGTCCGTGATGCGGACAGCTGTTGATCGACCAGTCGTCGTCGGAAACCCGCGTCGCCGTCGCTTTCGTCGCGTCCGCTGAGAGTTTGGCGACCATGTGGTCGCGGACGCCGCCGTCCAAAACCTGTCGCCAGGCGAAGACCGGCGTTCCGTCCTTGTCGAGCGCGCCCGACATGCGGCAGCATTCGCAGGCGTGATCGATGAGGATCGACTTGCCGTTGAAGGTCTTGCCGCCGTCGTCGGAATAGCCGAAGGCGACGCCGCTGCCTAGGAATTCCTTGCCTTCAGCCTTGGCTTTGAGCGCATGAGTCTTGTCGAGCCAGCCGGCGTAGATTCGGCCCTTGCGATTGATGACGATGCTGTCGAAGCGCTGGCCGCCTTCTGTCAGAAGCGGCTGCGGCGTCGAGAAGCTCTTGCCGCCATCGGTCGAGCGGGCGGTAAAGATCGTGCCGATCATCTGCTTGTCGGGTCGCGTCGTATAGGTCGCGAGCAAGGCGCCATCGTTAAGCGCAACGATTTTGGGGCGCGCGTCGCCATGCGCGTCGATCACCCCGTCAGCGATCGTGGCGATCGCCGTCGGGGCTGAGAACGTCTTGCCATTATCTGATGACGCCGCGGCGTAAACGGTCTTGCCGACCGAGAAGGCGACCCAGAGTCTTCCGTCCCTGGCGAAAGCCGGAACGGCGGTCGCGGCGCAATCGACCTTCGCCTCGGCGCAAGCCGGCACAGGGTGGTGGCCCATCGCGGCATGCGCTGCTGACGGGACCGCGGGCGCCGGCGCGCCCTTGTCTGCGCCGGCGGCCGGCGGATCGGTTTTGTCGGCGCTGACAGCGCCCGCCGCCGGGGCGTCTGGCGCGGCAAGCGCGGCGACGGGGACGCAAACGGCGAGCAGGGTAAAGGCGATGCGCTTCATTTTTCTCTCCTGCTTCTCTCCTGTTTGCGGCATCCCGCGCCGACGCGTTAGGGGCCGCGCAAACCTGCGCGTCCGCTAATGGAATCGAAAACTTTGCAAGCCGTCATAGGAGCCGCCGGGCGGCGGCGGCGCCTTCAGGCCCGAGACGATGGAGCGCGCCAATTCGCCATGCCTGGGCGTGGAAGCCGAAACAATGGCGACGCTGTTTGGCGCGCCAGACGCGCTGAGGCGAAAGCGAACGACGGCTGTTCCTGAGCCGAGATTGGTCACGCCCGGCGAGCGCGCGCGGATGAGCTGAGCGAGCTTGCGCATATAGGCGGCGCTGTCGGCTTTGCTCTTTTTGTCCGCGGACTTTTCGTCCCGCGCAGTCTTGGGCTTCTGTTCGCTCTGCGCCTTGACCTTGTCGTCGCGTCTTTCTGCCTTCCTCTCTGGCTTTGCATCCTTGTGCTCTTCCGGCTTCGGCTCGGCCTTGTCTTCGGTCGTCGGCTTGGGCGTTTCGCCCTGCGCCCGGACCGGCCCGCTTGCGCCCAGCGCACAGGCAAAAGCCAGCGCTGAAAGTCCTATCGTCAGTCGAGAAATTTGCCGCATCTCTCCCTCCTTCAAAAATGCGCGTCGCTACGCGCTGTTATCCGGCGCTCATCGCCGCCGAAATCATTTTGGCGTTCCGCGGAACTTGAAAGTCTGCCCCACGTCCATGGATCCGCCGGGCGGCGGCGGCGCTTCGACGCTCGACAAAATCTTTTTCACGCTCTCTGCAAGCGCGGGACTGGTCGTCTTGTCGATCGTCACCTTGTCGATCTTGCCTTGCGCATTGACGTGGAAGCTCGCCGTGACTTCGCCTTCGCCGGCGGGACTCTCCGCCGGCGTTTGCTTGGCGATCGCGGCGTAGAGCGCCCCGAGGAATTTGCTTTCCGACATCGTCGGCGTAGTGGCGGCGGGCGCGGCCGATCCCTGCGCGGGCGCGGGCACGGCAGGCTTTGGCGCTGCTGCAGGCGCTCGCGTCGCGTTTCGATTCGGCGCGGCGGTCGGCTTGGCGTTCTCGGCATGCGCCGCGCATGCGGCGAGCGCCGCGATCAGGGTAAGCGATCGCGCGAGCTTCATCCTGCCCCCCAACGTCTTAAGAACAATTGACGACGGCGGGCGCGAGCGTCCGCCGATTGCCTTCAGTGGAAGGCGAACGCCTGGCTGACGAAGGCCGCGCCGCACATGCTAGGCCCGCGCGAGGACGATACGATCCGCCGGGCCAGCGCCGCATGCGCCGGACTGGATCCCGAGGCCGAGACGCCCGACAGGCCGCCGCCCGGATTGACGTGGAACGTCACGCTGGCGTGGCCGGGACCAAGACTCGTCGCGCCAGGCGTATGCCGGCGAAGCGCCGCGGCGATATGTGCGAGACATGTCGCTTGGGAGGCGCCTGAACTCGCGGCGTGTCCCTCCGGCGCGCCATAGCGCCGGCGCGCCTGCGCCTGCTGACGCTGCTGCGCGCGCTGGACCTGCTGCTCTTCGATCTTCTTCTTGATCTTGTCGACGTCTTCCTTCTTGGCCGGCAAAGGCACCGCGTCCGGCACCATCACCAAGGGCGGCGGAAGCGCGATCTCGGGCTCCTCGACCGCTTCGGGCGGCGGCGTGTCGTCGGCTTCGGCGACTTCCTCCTGTTCGAAGAAGTCGCCTTCCGACACGAGGTCCATGCTGACCGAGTCAAGGGAGATCGCGTTCGGCTTCGCCGTATAGGCGAGTATGACGAAGACCACGACGTGCAGGGCGATGACCGCGGCGGTCGTCACCGAACGAAGCCACGGCGGCTTGATCGGATCCGGTCCCGGGGGGGGACGGTCGCCCTCTCGCATGATCTGCTGCGGACTGAGCGCGAGATCGGTCATTTCGCCGCCCCCGCGGGCGCGGCCGGAACCTGCGCCGGCGGCGCGCCGGCGGCCGCTGGCGCAGCGTGGCCACGCGCGCCCTTCATGCCCGGGCCGGTCTTGCTGCGCGAGTTGGTCATGATGGCGATATGGGTGATCCCGTTCGTCGCGAGCCTATCCATCACCGCGACGACCTCGCCATAGACGGCCTCGGTGTCGCCGCGGATATGAACGACGCGCGACTGGTCGTCGCCCATCATCACCTTGATGCCGTCAATGAGCGCTTCCGGCGTGGTTTCGTCCGCGCCAAGCGCGATCTTGCCTTCCTTGCCGACCGTCACGACGATCGGCTCTTTTTGGTTGATCGGCGCAGCGGCGCTCGCCTGCGGCAGATTCACTTTGACGCCCTTGGCGAGCAATGGCGCCGTCACCATGAAGATGATGAGCAGCACCAGCATGACGTCGACGAGCGGCGTCACGTTGATTTCGGCGAGCGGCTGATAAAGGCCTTCGGTTGCGCTCTGGCGCTGGCGTGAGGGCATGCCCATTATGCGGCCTCCCGGTCACGACGCGGACGCGCCTGATGGCCGCTGCACATGTGCAGCGACTCGTCCTCGATGTAATGGGCGACCTGCTGGCCGACGCGCGCGAAGGCGGCGCCGATGCGGTTGTAGCCGACCGAGGCGGGAATGGCGGCGGCAAGTCCGTAGGCCGTCGCCGCAAGCGCCTCAGCGATGCCGGGCGCGACGACCGCGAGGCTCGTATCCTGCGACTGTGCGATGCCGGCGAAACTCGTCATGATGCCCCAGACCGTGCCAAAGAGGCCGACGAAAGGCGCGACCGACGAGATGACGGCGAGATTAGGCAGGCCGCCTTCCGCCTTGGTGAGGAACTCGCGCGCGGCGCGGCTCATATGATCGGCGATGCGCGCGCGCTTGTCGCCGATCGTCTCGTCGGGCAGGTCGAGCGCAAAAGCTTCGCGACCCGCCTGCGCGACGGGGGCGAGAACGCCAACGTCTCCGCCAGCGCGGGCCGAGCGCGCCGATTTGGCGATGCGGGTGACGGCCACCACGCCCTCGACGATGAGCACCCACGTCCAGATCGACGCGAGCAGCAGCACCGCCATGACCGCCTTTCCGACAGGACCGGCGTTGAGGAACATGGCGAGAGGGGAAAGCGTATTGTAATCCATTGTCACTCACTCGTTTTGTGGACGCGCTTGCGGCGACCGCGCAGGCGGAGCGTCAGTTTTCGTTTTATTGTGTCGTCGCGAGATGAGCGCCGTCAAAGCGGCGAAACCGCAGGCGGACTCCTGCGCTTCGCGCGTGGAGTCCCGCCCAATTCCGAAAATTTAAATCGACGGCGGCGCGCGCGCGCCATTCGCGGCGCTTGACGTAACGCTTTCCGGCGGTCGTGCGGCGATGGCGCTATGATGGATCGTCGCGGGTCGCGCGGCGGGCCGTGCGACCGAAGCCACCCGCTCAGGCAGAACCGCTGAATTCGTATGAGCGGAGAGACAACAGTCCGGACATTTATGTCTTGAATGCGCCGGCGCGCCATGGCGCTTCGCCGCGGTCGAATCCTGCGCCGCGGCAATCAGTTGTTGTGCGAAATACGCAGAATGCTCGCAAGCGACGCCGTCTGAACCGGCGAATGCGTGCGCGGGCCGAACGGCGCCCGACAGAAGAAGCGACAACATCAGCGCGCAAGCGGCGGCGACGGCGAATGCCGTACGCAATTCCCGACGCATGGCGCGCAACTGTGACATAATTGTCTCTTAGTAGATTTTTTGTAATTTGACAACGCAAGGAGGCTTGGAAAAGCACGGTTTACCGGTCCATGTTCGCACCCTCCGCCGCCAGCGTTAACGGCGGCGAATTCGCTGAGATGGGCATGGGCATTCGTCGATTCGCCGCGCTCTTTGTTGTGTTTGCGCTTGTCGCGAAGCTCGTCTTGCCCTGCGAGGCGTTCTCTGCGGCGGGCGCTGTCGGCGCGCCCACCGCCGCCATCGTCAAGTGCCATCTCCTCGCGAAGATGTCTTTGGCGCAGGGCGAGTCCGATCAGGCGCCTTCAAACGCTCTCGACCATGACGGGTGCTCTTGCGCGCTCTGTCATGTCGGCTGGAGCGCGCCGCCGCCCGCGGACAATCTCTTCCTGATCCGTGGCTTGGCGCATCACGTCGCGCCACGGGCGCCGCCGGCGCTGGCCTTCGTTCCGTCCCAGTTAAACCGCAGCGCGCCAGCGCGCGGTCCGCCTTCCTTCGCCTGATCTGCAAAAAAGTTACGACGGTGCAAGCCGTTCGGATCAGTCGCGCCGCCTTGATCGGCGCCAGAAGGAATTATCTCATGTTTCGCTACTCGCTCCTGCGCGGCGTCTCCGCCGGCGCTCTCTCGATTTTTGCGCTTTCCGAACTCTGCGTGACGCCCGTCGCCGCGCAACAATCGCTGCCGACCATCGACGTCGGCGGCCAGCGTCGTGGGGTCGTTCGCCGGGGAGCCGATCGCGTCGCTGGCCCTGGGAGGACCACGAATGTCGCGCCGGCTCCGGGTCCGGCGCCTGCGACACCGTCCGTCTGGGCGGCGACGCTTCCCGACGGCAAGCCCGCTTTCGTTCAAAAGTGGCAATTGCCCAACACAGTCGCGAGCGTGACGCGCCAGCAGATCCAGCGCCAGATCAACATCGTCGATACGGAAGACGCGGTCAGATACATGCCGAGCCTTTTCGTGCGCAAACGCAACAGCGGCGACACGCAGGCGGTCCTGCAGACCCGCACCTGGGGCGTTTCATCCTCGGCGCGCAGTCTCGTCTATGCCGACGATCTGCTGCTTACGGCGCTCATCGGCAACGATAATACGATCGGCGCCCCGCGCTGGGGCCTCGTGGCGCCGGAGGAAATCGAGCGCGTCGATTTCCTTTATGGGCCGTTCGCGGCGCAATATCCCGGCAACTCGATGGGCGGCGTCCTGAAAATCACGACGCGCATGCCCGAGAAGCTCGAAGTCTCGGTAAAGAATACCACTACCGTGCAGGATTTCTCGCAGTGGGGAACGTCGCGCGGCTTCGTCAATAACGTCTCCAGCTTTTTCGTCGGCGACAAGGTCGGCGATTTCTCCTGGACGGTCTCCGGCAACTGGCAGCGCGGATCACAGCAGCCGCTCACCTATGTCACAGCGCCGAATTTGTACCCTGGAGCCTATTTGGCGACGAACGTCTATGGCACGACATTCGCCAATGTCATCGGCTCGACCGGCAATCTCGCCAATGATCAGGTCAACGCCAAGTTCAAAGCAGCCTACGACTTCACCAACACGATCCGCGGCACATATACGTTCGGCTTCTGGTCGAACGACGGCCAGTCCTACCCTGAGAACTACCTCTATGCGGGCGGTGGTCCCTTCTGGGGGCCGGCGCGCGGCCTAAGCAACTCGAATCTGCAGAGTTTCGCGACCAATGGTCGTTACCGGGTCCAGGAAAAGATCATGGTCAACGCCGCGGCGGTTCGTTCGAACAGCGGCGGATTGTTCGACTTTGAAGTTTCGGCTTCCAACTTCACTTATTTGCAGTCCGATCAGCGCTCGCCCTGGTCCGCCGCCGTGCCCCTCGGCGGCTATACCCAAACCGGGCGGAATACGGTCTTTACCGGCACCTATTGGTCGCTCTTCGACGCCAAGGGCATCGTGCGGCCGCCCGAAGGAATCCTGCAGGGCCATGACATCTCCTTCGGCCTGCATGGCGACCAGTTCCACCTCAACGATCCGGTCTGGCTGACCTCAAATTGGACGGCGGGCACGTCGGCGAGCACCGGCGCAGCGGTGTCGATCGCGCAGGGCACGACGCGCACGCAGGCGCTCTGGTTCCAAGACGCCTTCTACGTCGTCCCCGACCTCAAATTTACCGTCGGTCTGCGCGGCGAGCATTGGCAGGCGTCGGACGGCTATAATCAGTCGGCGAGCGTCAATAATTTTGGCACTGGGCTGAGAAGTGCGAGCGCGCCGATCTACCAGCCCAATCTCTACAGCACACGTTTCTCTCCCAAGGCGTCGCTCGAATATAAATACGACGATAATTGGCGCGCGGTGGGTTCGATCGGCATGGCCAACCGTTTTCCGACTGTGAAAGAACTTTATAATCTTGCGACCATCGCATCTACCGGCGTCGCGACCAACCCAAATCCAAATTTGCGTCCGGAATCGGCGCTCAGCAAAGAGCTGATGATCGAGCGCAAGCTTGGACCGGATGGAGCCGCGCGCATCTCCTTCTTCGACGAAGAGGTGCGGGACGCGATCATTAATCAGCTCGTCTCCGTGCCCGCGGCGCCGGCGCAGCTGGTGCAAACGGCGACCAACATTCAACGCATCCGCAACAGCGGCATCGAAGTGGCGTTCCAAAAGGACAATTTCTACTTCAGGGGACTCGAGGTGCTCGGCAGCGCCACCTGGCTGAATGCAAGGGTCATCTCCGACCCGACCTGGGCGCCAAGCGTTTCGAACTTCGAATTCCCCTGGGCGACGTCGGTCGCCGGCAAGACTGTGCCGAACGTTCCCGAATGGCGTGGAACGCTCGCGTTCACCTACCGTCCGGACGACCACTGGGCATTCACGCTCGCGGGGCGTTATCAGAGCAAACTGTGGCGCACCTTGGCGAACAATGATCGCGCCTATGGAATTTATTTCGCCTTCGATCCATTCTTCGTCGTGGACACCAAGATCCATTACAAATGGAACGATCGATTCTCATGCGACTTCGGCATCGACAACATCGGCAACTACCGATACTTCCTGTTTCATCCCTTCCCGCAAAGAACCTTCTATGTCGCCGGCCGTTATCAGTTCGGCGAGACGAAGGGCGAGCCGGGCATATTTTACACAGGCAATGAAGGCGGTTTGCCGGACGTCGGCTCCTGGTTCCAGCCGGTCGCTTGGAATTTCGAGTAGCGGCGAGCGACGGAAAGGGACGATCTGCATTCGCCTTCATGGACGGCGATCATGCAAAAAGCGCCCGGGAGGAAACTCCCGAGCGTTTTCTCTTTTTGGGTTGCTGAGGACGCTTAATGCGCCAGCGACTTGACGATCGATTCGACGGTTTTTTTGGCGTCGCCGAACAGCATCATCGTGTTGGGCCAAGAGAACTGTTCGTTCTCGACGCCGACGCAGGCGATCCCATGTCGCGCTTCAAGAACCGCATCGCCTTTCCGCGCGACGACCTCGCGCGGGTTAGTTCTGCGATACTCTTGTCCCGCGGCCAGTCTTTTGAAGATCGGCTTTTCGTTCATCGTCGGCGCTTTTCGAACCGACGACTTTTTTCCCGTCGGGCGCCTGCTTCAAATCGACGAATTTCAACTCGTCGCCGGACTTCTCCAGACGCCAGACGAGGAATCTTTTCCCTAAAACTTGGCCGTTCTTTGTAAATGTCAAATTGTATCTATCCACAGTTCCCTGATCAATTGAGAAAGCAGTCTGTTCGATAGATCTTTCCATCTCGGACGCCAGTGCGTATCGCACATCAGGCGCTCTCCGCCATTTAAAAATGAATTTGACCGCGTTGGACAATCCTTGATCAAGTGCGTCACTGAACGAAGACCTCGACTGACGAACTCGCTCAAAAATTTCCTTTAGGATCAAACCTGCCTCTTTGCCGGGTCGACCCACATATTCGCGATCATAAAAATCAGACGCTGAAACGTAGTTTAACGCATATGTTCCTTTAATTCTCGCATTGGAGAGTTTGTCCAGACGCTTTTCGCATCCCTTAGCATTACAGTTGCATTTTGATATGAGCGCGCTTTGCTTCTGCCTGATGTGCTCGTCGCCAGAGCGACCAGGCGATGATGAACTCTGGTCGGATGCGTTTGCGCGCAAGGCGCGTCGCGATAC
>NZ_JBFWVN010000047.1:0-26324 GCF_050246715.1 Methylocystis sp. | reverse complement strand
GCGGCGGGCCTCTCGAAGAGCAACGAGGGCCTCGGCGCCGTCGGCAACTACGCCTCGCTCGCCAATTATACGGCGCTCGGCGGCGTCTTGACGGTCTTCGCTTTGCCGAACTAAGCAAGACGCGAAGGCCCAGCAACTGAGGACAATTGATACTTGGCGAAGCCCCGAGTTTGAGGACTCGGAGCTCCGCCGCTGCAATGCATATGGCTCATATCGCAGTGCACAGGACTTCGGTCGATTGCGCGAGATGGGCCCTGGGGTAGATCCCCTTTGGTATGCCCGAGGCCTCTTGATAGGCATATATTTTGCTGAGACATTTGATCGGAATCTGAAAAACGGCTCTTCATGCCAGAACGGCACGATATTGGAGACCCCGTGCATCCCCCGCTTCAAGGCTTTTTGAATCGCTGCTACGAACAGTTTGTCCCCGACGATTCAGGCGCGCTCGCCGATTACATCCCGGAATTGACGAGGGCCGATCCTGCGCATTTTGGCGTCAGCCTCGCAACGATCGATGGATACGTCTATGAAGTTGGCGATAGCGGCGCGGCTTTTACGATACAGTCGATATTCAAGGCGTTTGTATTCGCACTCGCCCTCGAAACGCTTGGCCACGAGCGCGTCGAGTCGGCTATCGGCGTCGAGCCCAGCGGCGAAGCTTTCAATTCGATCCGGCTGACGGGCGACAACAAGCCCTTTAATCCCATGGTCAACGCGGGAGCGATCGCTTGTTCCGGCTTGATCCATCAGCATGTCGGCGACGGCGCTTTTGATCTAATCCGTCAAACGCTGGGTCGCTTCGCCGGACGCGAACTCGACGTCGACGAGGCGGTATTCGCTTCGGAGCGGGCGACAGGCGATAGAAATCGCGCGATCGCGTGGTTGCTCCGTAATTATTCGGTGCTCGGGGGCGACGTGGACGCCGTTCTGGACGTCTATTTCCGTCAATGCGCCGTGCTCGTCACCGCGCGCGATCTCGCCGTGATGGCGGCGACTCTGGCCAACGGCGGCCGCAATCCGCTTACCGGCGAACAGATCATTTCCGCCTACGTCGTCGCGCGCACGCTTTCGGTGATGACAAGCTCCGGCATGTACGACTATGCCGGCGAGTGGATCTATCGGGTGGGAATTCCTGCGAAGAGCGGAGTTGGCGGAGGGATTATCGCCGCCCTCCCGGCGCAATTGGGATTTGGCTCCTTTTCGCCTCGGCTCGACGGTCACGGCAACAGCGTCCGCGGGCTAAGAGTCTGCGAGGCGTTGTCCGCACATTTCGGATTGCATGTGCTCAATCGCAACGAAGATGTGCGCACCTGCATTATCAGCGATTACCGCGACGTGGGCGTTTCCTCGCGTCGAAACCGGCAGAGCTTCGAGCTTAAAATTCTGCAAGAGCGCGAGAGCGATATCCGGGTTATCGAACTCGTTGGCGCGCTCTCATTCGCATCAATGGACTACGTTTCGCGACGGCTTGCCGGTGAAGCGCCGCCTGTTGAGCTGCTGATTTTGGACTTTCGGCGCGTTCCAAGCGCGACGACCGCCGCAGCCCGGCTCCTGGCCGAAGCGCTCGCCGGCGTCGCCGCCCGCGGCGCAACGATCATCGTCGCGGGCTTTGATAAGGATTCGCGGCTTTGGCAGGCGATATGCTCGGAAGACTTCTCTTTGCCGACGCTGCGCCATTTCCCGCTGCTGGACGATGCGATTGAATGGGCCGAAGACCAGGTGATCTACCGTTATGGGGGTTTCGAAGGCCTCGCCAAGACCACCCATCTCAGCGAGCAAGCGCTGCTCGCGGGGCTAACTTTGGATGAAATAGATCACATCGCGGCGATTGGATGTGCGCGCGCCTTTAAGATCGGCGACCGGATCATCGCCGCCGGCGATCCGGCCGCCTCTCTATTTTTTCTGCAGAGCGGCATGGTTAGCGTAAAACTGCCCAGCGGCGCGCGTCTCGCGTCGATCTCGCCGGGCATGCCGTTTGGCGAAATGGCGCTCATTGAACGCGAGCGCAGCGCCGACGTTTGGGCGGATACTGCGGTGCAATGTCTCGAATTGCCGCTGAGCGCCTATGCCTCGTTCCGCAAGAGCCATCCGGATTGTGGAGAGCTCATCATGCGAAATCTTGCGTCGCTATTGGCGAAGCGTTTGGTGCTTGCAAACGCCAAAGTCGACCTGCTCAGCGCGTATTGATCTTTGGGACCTGAACGCGGCCGACGTTTGGGGACTGTGGACGCTAGAGCGCCCCACGAAAAAGTGGGAACCGGTTTTTTCGCGCAAACCCAAGCTTCAGCTAATGGAGGGGTGGTCGACCCCCCCTCGGGTGATTCAGTTCGACGGGCGCGATCTCGCAGCGTTCTGAACCGAGGCGGCCATAAGATTGATTGAGGGCGGGCGTAACCTTACTGAGTGGGCGTATAGTGTTTATGAGCATTCAGGGCGCGCTCTAATTGCGCAATTAAAAGACGAGCGGCATCAAGCGCCATCCGAACCTCAAGAACATTTTCTGGATCAATCGCTGACGCCACCACGACGACAGCGACGTTTTCTTCAACTCTTACAGCGGAGTTTCCCATATTAAAGTTTTCGTTCTTGATCATTGCCTGCTCCTCGATGCTTGAAATCTATATTTTTTGTCGGCCACTGCGCAATGGCTCGCCGACCCTTGTCCGCTTTGATCCCGGCGCCAATGCGCGGCGGTTCAGTTCTTTGACGAAGGCCACGCGCTTGTCTCTCGGTCGGCCGCGATTTGGACCGTCACGCCCATCGACGGCATGAGCAGGGCGTCTGGATTCGATGCGCTAACGAAGAGGGAATAGGTCTTGTTGTCCGGCGCCGTTTCTGACGATTGACGAATAGTTGTTACCGTCCCTTCGAAATTATGGTTCGGCATGGATTCGACCGTGACCGAAACTGCTTCGCCGATCTTGAATTTGTCGACGTCCTTCTCGCCGATCTTTGCCTCGATCCGCGCATCGGGCAAGGCGACGACAAAGAGTTGGGTTCCCGCGGCGTCCGCCCCGACTTTGTCTCCGATTCGGAGGGGGCGCATAGCCACTGTCCCGTCGATCGGGGAAGCGATCTTAGTTTGTTCGAGCGCCGCTTCGGCGGCTCGCAACTCCGCTTCGAATCGAGAGATCAATTCTTCGTCGCGTTTCGTTGTCGCCACTGCGCGCTCAAATGTCTTCCTGTAACGATCGAGTTTGCGTCGCATTGCGGCATTGCGCTTGGCCAGCGTCTCCTGGCGCAAGAACGCCGATTTTGCGCGAGTCGCTTGTGATGAGCTCTTTTGTAAATTCGTTTTCGCTGCAGCGAGACTTGCCTTCGCACGCTCGACAGCGGCTTTATAGGGCCGCTCGTCAAGTTTCGCACACAGCTGCCCAGCTTTTACCTTATCTCCTACATTGCAATAGAAAGCTTCGATTACGCCAGCGATGGGAGCTGTAACGCGTCGAACGCTCTCGGGGCTGACGACGCCGCTCGCCGTGATCCAGCGCGTCGCTATTGGGCGCTCTTCCTTTTCGGAAGGGCGGTCGATGTCGGGCGTTTGTTGCAAAAGCCAGTAGAGCGAGCCGCCGACGACCGCCATCAACGCGACTGCCCCGATCGCTGACCCTCTCACGAAATTCAGCTCGCGCGCGGTAACCCGTCCGCCATCCTCTTTTCGCGTGTGAAACCTCGCTCGAGGGAGCGGCGGCGCGCCTTCGCTACTTGCCGCGCCAATCCCGCTGCGGCCATCCGTCCGTCCCTCGGCAAAATGGGGTCGGGTCAATTTGAAAATTTCGAACACGAGCAATGACAGAGCGGAAACCGCCAATAACGTGATCGCTTGATCAATCGGAATTCTGGCCGCCTTGAGGAGGCTGGCAAAAAATTCCGTCTGCTGTATCAACATTTGCGCCGCCACCGACACGACGACGACAATCAGCAGGCTGGTGTTCGAAAGAAAGCTCTCTCGCCAAATCGGCTTTTGGCTCCGCAGGCTGAGCGAGGCAAAAAGCTGGGTAAAGATCATCGCCATAAAGGCGTAGGTGCGGGCGACTTCCAGGTTGGCGTATTGGAGTCCGTAGGCATAGGCGCCAAATGCAACGACAGCGGTCGGGACGGCGACCATAAGCATTGTCCAAAAGAATTCCTCGTCGGCGATGTCCTTGTCCCGCTCGCGCGGGCGCCTGCCCATGACCGAAGGGTCAACATGATCCGCAGCCAGGCAGAGCGCTGGCGGACCATCCGTGACAAGGTTGATCCAAAGCAGATGAATGGGCAAAAGCGGCGCGGGCAGTCCGATAAGGATGCAGATCGTCATCAAGAGCAATTCGCCGGAATTGCACGCCAAAAGATATAACAGTGTTTTTCGGATGTTTTCGTAAATCCCACGACCTTCCTCGATCGCGGCGACAATGGTTGCGAAATTGTCGTCTGTGATGATCATGTCGGAAGCTTGCTTTGTTACTTCCGTGCCGGTCCGCCCCATCGCAACGCCAATATCGGCGCCTTTTATCGCCGGCGCGTCATTGACGCCGTCGCCGGTCATGGCGACGACGGCCTCATTCGCTTGCCATGCTCTAATAATTCGCAGCTTATGCTCGGCGCTCACGCGAGCGTAGGTGGTCACCTCAGCGACCTCTTCGGCGAGCGCGTCATCCGTCATTTTCTCGAGTTCGGGACCGGAGAGAATGCGCCCATCGAAACCGAGTCCCAATTCGCGGCCAATAGCCTTGGCGGTGTGCGGATGGTCTCCGGTAATGACGACGACGCGAACGCCGGCGCTTCGGCATTTTG
The DNA here is from genome assembly GCF_050246715.1 of Methylocystis sp. Lineage (NCBI taxonomy): Bacteria > Pseudomonadati > Pseudomonadota > Alphaproteobacteria > Hyphomicrobiales > Methylocystaceae > Methylocystis > Methylocystis sp. The sequence continues at coordinate 21,548 of NZ_JBFWVN010000047.1, read as the reverse complement.
CGATGGCGTCCTTGGCTTCAGGTCTCGGCGGATCGTACAAGCCAGATAGACCGACGAAGACAAGATTGCATTCGATCGCTTTCGTCCCAAGTCCCTCAACCGAGATGGGCTCGAGATCACGAAACGCCGAGCCAAGCACGCGCAACGCCCGGCTCGCAAAGTCAGCGTTCTGGCGCGCGATGGCTTCTCGGTCGAGGGCGGTTATCGGACGCACTCCCGAGTCGTCGAGTATGTGCGAACAACGGCCGAGCAAAATTTCAGGCGCGCCATTCGTCAGAACGCGCAGACCATCGTCGGCCCGGCGACGGACAAGCGAATGAAGCTTGCGGTTTGAATCGAACGGGATCTCGAAAATCTTTGGTTGCGTCTCGTCCAGCTTGTCTCTGTCGGCGCCGGCTTTCTGTCCCGCAGCCAGTAGCGCGCCTTCCGTCGGATCGCCGATCACCGTCCAGGCGCCGTCTTCCTGATCGAAGCGCGCATTGTTGCAGCCGACAAGGATCTCGCCGAAGCGCTTTAAAGCGGCGTCCGCGCTCGGGTCGATTGCTTCGCCTGCGAAGCGAATGTCGCCCTCGGGGCCGTAACCTTCGCCGGTGACCTCATAATCCCGTCCCGCTACGAACAGGCGTCGCACAGTCATCTGACCAACGGTAAGAGTGCCCGTCTTGTCGGTACAGATCACGTTGGTCGAACCGAGCGTTTCCACGGACGCCAAACGCCGAACCAAGGCGCGGCGTCGAGACATCCGCATGACGCCAAGCGAAAGCGCCGCAGTGACGACCGCTGGCAAGCTCTCGGGTATCGCCGCTACCGCAAGGCTGACCGACGTCATGAACAGATCCTTAACGTCGCCGCCACGCCACAATCCGAGTCCGAACAGAAGCGAGACGGTCCCGAGCGTCGCCCAAAGCAAGACCCGCCCGAAGGCTTCCAGCCGCTGTTGAAGCGGCGTTCCCGTCTCGTCGCCCGCTTCTTCGAGAAGGGAGGCGATGGCCCCGAATTGGGTCTGCATAGCGGTCGCGACGACCACTGCGCGACCTGACCCGGTCGCCACGCTCGTTCCCATGAAGATCATGTTCTTGCGATCGCCAAGCGGCAGGTCCGCTTGATCCAAGCTTTGAGCGTTCTTGTCGACAGCTTCCGACTCGCCTGTGAGCGCAGCTTCGACGCAGGCCAGAGAGGCGGCTTCGAGAAGTCGAGCGTCGGCGGCCACGATATCTCCCGCCGCGAGTTCGAGGATATCGCCTGGAACCACGTCGGCAGCGGCGATGGTCGTCACCGCGCCGTCGCGCCATACCTTGGCTTGCGGCGCAGTCATTCGCATCAGCACAGCGATCGACTTCTCGGCGCTGAACTCCTGGTAAAATCCAACGACTGCGTTCAAGAATACGATCGCCAGGATGACGACGGCGTCGATCGCCTCGCCGAGGAAGCCGGAGACCACGCTGGCCGCGATCAAGATCCAAATAAGAATGCTGTTGAACTGGGCGAGCAGGATCGCCCAAGGCCGGATCGGCTTCGTTTCCTTAAGCGTATTTAACCCATACGCGGCGCGCAGTTGCAACGCTTTCGCCGTTGAAAGTCCTTTGGCCGAGACGCCCAAGCGCTCAAGGGCCTCCTTGGGCGAGGCGCAGTGCCATGGCTTTTCGGTTCTCGGCCCAAGTGGAGCGCCTTGGGTCGCTTCCTCCGCCTCAATGTCGCTGGCGCGCCACAACCCAAGAAGCGCAATCGTCACCGTCATTGCAACCGGCCCAAGAATCATGCCGGGCGCCCCAAAAAGGTTCAGACCCCCCAACAGCGAGATAAAGGTCGTAAAGGTATGGATCTTGAGCCGCCCGCCCATCAGCAGCGGACGAAGCAGATTGTCGACGCTACCGACGACCAGGCCGCCCCAGGCGGAAAGAATAATCGCCTTTTCCCAATTCCCATCCAGCGCCAGAACGATCGACGCTGGGATCCAGACGATAAACGCGCCTAAAACCGGCACGATAGACAAGAGCCCCATGACGAGGCCCCAAAGCAGTGGAGCCGGGAGGTCGAGCCACCAAAACATCAAGCCGGCCAATGCGCCTTGAACCGCTGCGACCGCTAAGGTTCCATAAACGATCGCGTATACGGTGTCCTCGACGCGAGTTACGATGAGATCGGTTTCCGCCTCAGCCAGCGGCGAGAGCGCTTTGACCATTGCGACCGCTTCGCGTCGATCGCGCAGCATATAGAAAAGCGCATAGAAAGTGATGAGGATGCTGATGAGCCCGGCGGTCGATCTTCGAAGAAATGCGGCTCCCGTGTTCGTCAGCCACGACGCTAGGCGGCTTACAATCGCTCCTGGATCAATCTCATTCTGGATCCACTGGCTCAGCGCTGCAGTCCAACGATGCTTGCCGATTAGCTGACGCCAATCGCTCGACGCAATCTGGCGTTGCACGTAATCAGCGTTATTTGCCGCCTCGCTAAATAGCCTTTCACCAACGAAAAACATCGGCGCAACGACAATGAACGCGACAACCAGCACAGATGCTGCGGCTGCAAGATTGGAGCTTTTGAGCCTCTGTTCGATAAGCTCATGGGCTGGAACAAACAAAATCGCCAGCGTGACCGCCAACGTTAACGTCGATAAGAAAGGCGCCCACAAGAGAGCGCAAACATAGATCCCGGCCAGAGTGGCGGCCAAACGCGCAAAGGCCTGAATGCGGCCCTTCGACCAATATTCATCATGGCTCGGCAACGGCTCTTTTGATCTGTCCATCTTCAAGTGCAAAGGTGCGCCGGCCCTCGAAGGCCGACGGCGTTTCATCAGGATCATTCGGCCGAAGCCGATCATGCCATTGGGGCTAAGTCAACGATCCCACGGACCGGACTTGCCGCGAGTCGGCAGTTCCTGGGATGGGGGCAATCTTGTCGGCAGAGGGAGGTTGGGTGCGGCGAGGCTGCAGACGATCCTTTTTGAGCGAGAGATGCGTTCTGCATGACGAGCTCAAGGCCAGGCAAAATCTTCCGCTTTTGTTAACTTCCTGATCTGGCTGTTCAACGTTTATGCTTCGTCGAGTCGTTGGCGAGTGGCGCGCATGTCAACTTTCTGCTTCACGCCGCGCTGGCCGCAAAGCATGACACATGAAGCATTCGTACCGTACGGCGTTAGCGGTTTCGGATATGCAGGGGAGAGCGTCGTTGTTTTTTTGGTCGAGACGAGCAGCCGCGCTCGCCGCCGCCAAGGCCTTTTTTTGTGGGCTCGTGTCCGCCGCCGCGGCACAGATGTCCGCGCCGACATTTATGGGCTCCGCGGCCTGCGCATCCTGTCACGCGAGCGAACATGCAGAATGGCTGGCGTCGCAGCACCGCGTCGCGATGCAGGAGCCGAGCGACAGCGCCGTGCTGGGCCGCTTCGAGGGCGCGACTTTCCGAAAGGGCGCGGTCGAGACCTTGTTTTTCAAACGCGACGGCAAATTCTACATCCGCACTGAAGGGCCGGACGGCAAGGTGGCTGATTTCGCCATCAAATACGTGTTCGGCGTTTATCCGTTGCAGCAATATCTTCTCGAATTGCCAGGCGGGCGGCTGCAAGCATTCGGCGTCGCCTGGGACACGCGCCCTGCCGCCGAGGGTGGGCAGCGCTGGTTCGATCTCTATCCCGACCGCAAGCTCGCCGCGGGCGATCCGCTGCACTGGACGGGCATCGACCAGAACTGGAACTATCAATGCGCCTGGTGTCATTCCACCAATGTGCGCAAGAATTACGATGCGAACGCGAACGTCTACGCAACGACTTTCTCCGAAATCAGCGTGGGCTGCGAGGCCTGTCACGGCCCGGCGTCGCGCCATGTCGAATGGGCGACGACACGCTCGACGCCTTTGCCCCACCATGGTTTCGACCTCGGCCTGGATCAGCGCGTGGGAGCGTCGTGGCAGGCGGGCGCCGGCGCGACCGCGACGCGGAGCGGCCCACCGGCAAGCGACGCTGAGGCGCGCATCTGCGCCGGCTGTCATGCGCGGCGCCAACAATTCTCCGACGATCCCGTCGCGGCGGCGCGATTTTACGACGCCTTCCGGCCCGTGACGCTCGAGGCCGGGCTCTATTATCTCGACGGCCAGCAGCGCGACGAGGTCTATAATTTCGGTTCATTTCTGCAAAGCCGCATGCACGCGGCCGGTGTGACATGTTCGGATTGCCATAATCCGCATTCGGGCAAGCTGCGGCTCGCGGGCAATGCGCTGTGCGGCCAGTGCCATTCGGCGGCCGTGTTCGATCAGGCGACGCATCATCATCACGCGCCGAGATCGAAAGGCGCAGAATGCGTCAACTGCCACATGCCGGCGACGGTCTACATGGGCGTCGACCCACGGCGCGACCATTCGATGCGTATTCCGCGTCCCGACCGCACCGCCGCGCTGGCGACGCCCAACGCCTGCAATCAATGCCATGCGGACAAAAGCGCGGCTTGGGCGATAGCGGCCCTGAAATCTTGGAGCATGGGCGGCAAGCCCGGCGCGCAGACATTTGACGAGGCCTTCCATCTCGCCGATAGCGGGGCTTCCGGCGCCCGGGCGGCGCTTGCGCTGATCATCGAGGACAAGGGACAGTCGGCGATCGTCCGCGCCAGCGCGCTTCAGCGGTTGAGCCAAACGCCCACAGTCGCCGCGCCGTCAGTCGCGATGCGCGCGCTTTCGGACAGTGATCCAATCGTGCGCTCGGCCGCCGTCGCCGTCCTCGCCAACGCCGATGCTGCGACGAAGCGACAGGCTTTGACGCCCTTGCTCACCGATGAAACGCGTCTCCTGCGCATGGAGGCCGCGCGCGCGCTGGCGGGAGAGGCGGAAGCGGATCTTGCGCCGGCGGCGCGTACCGCTTTCGAGAAGGCGCTCGCCGAATATGAGGCGGGGCAGCTCTTCAACGCGGAGCGGCCAGAGTCTCAGGCAAATCTCGGCGCCCTTCATCACGCGCGCGGTAAAGTCGAAGCGGCGCGCGCGGCTTATGAGAAGGCGCTGGCGCTCGACAAGAGCTTTGCGCCGGCCGCGATTTCGCTTGCTGAGATCGCTCGCGCCAGCGGCGACGAAAAGGCCGCCGAAGAAACCCTGCGACGGTCGCAGACGCAAAACCCGGACTCCGGCGCGCTCGCCCATGCGCTGGGCCTGAGCCTCATTCGTCAAAAGCGTCTGCCCGAAGCGATGGCGAGTCTCGAAAGGGCGGTTGTCCTGTCTCCCGACGACGCGCGCTTTGCTTATGTTTTTGGCGTTGCGCTGCATGACGCCGGTTCGCCCCAAAAAGCGCGCGAAACGCTCTCGGCCGCTTTGTCGCGTCGCCCTTTCGACCGCGACATTCTGATGGCGCTCGCCTCCTATGAGATAGAGGCGGGCGACGTCTCCGCCGCGGCCGATTTAGCGGAGCGGCTGGCGCAACTCGAACCGGAGGACAGCGAGGCTCAGAATTTCATCGCGGCGATCCGCGCCTTGGTCGCCCGTCTCCATCGATAGCGCCGAAGACTCTGCGTTTTGAAAATTCCTACCCAACCCCAGAAAGATGAGCAGATATGTTTGCGCCCGACGCCGGATAAAGTTGCGGGCGAGGTTCAGCGCGTCGTGAGTTGCTCTTCGTCTGACGCGTTGCGAAGTTTTAACCACGCATTCGGGTTTCTTTCTGATTGTCGCTTGATGAAACGATAGCCGGTTTTGGTCCAAGGCAGCATTTCATCAGTCAGGTTGTCGAGAACGAAGTCGCCGTGGTCGGTTCTAACCATTAACACTGCGTGCGCTTCGCCCGATCGATTGCGCACGATCGTCAGCAGCAGCGATTGGAGTGGAAACCCCTCTTCAATGAGCATTTTCCGCTTCAACAGCGCATAGTCCTCGCAGTCCCCATTTCCGTTGTCGGGATAACTCCACCATTCTTCCCGACCCCATTGCTTAAGATCCGACGTTGGAACGATCGAAGCGTTCACCCAGCGGTTTATTCGATTGATGACGCTCATGTATTTTGATGTCAGCCGCAACGGCTCCGTCGACCCGCCAGACTGAATGCACTCGCTTGGGTCTTTGCGACAGAAGTCTCGCCATCCAACCGGGTTCGACGTCACCGTTTGCGCCTCGGCAGGCGATGATTCCGGAGGCGTCATCGCCGCCAAATAAGCAGTTGCTCCGAAAATCGCCAGTACAGTGCCGGCGACGGCGTTGCGGAGGACCTTGAACATCGCTGGAAGCAGTTTGAGAAGTGTGTCGCGGATTCAAGTTATTCGGAGATTCTAAATAATCGCTTGTTCTCTGGCTCGATTTGTCTGCAGCGGTCTCACGGCGGCTGCGTCCCAGAGAGCCCCGCCGCACGACAACAGTTCCGCGACGCTGTTCGTTTGCCGTCTGGAGGCGTAACGCGCGCACGATTCCATGGGGTTAACGAGCGTCGTCTCGAATGCGTTGCTCAGAAATTCACAACTTTGGCGTCGGGTTGCTTCGCCGCCGCATGAAAGTCGTTCATCCCGCCAAGCTTGGCGCGCTTATCAAGAGAGGCGGCGGTCAGCCCCCGGGCCTCAAGACATGGCTTGCAGACGAAGACCGTCGCATTTGGGTGAGCGGCGACATCTTCATACTTGTTGGGCGGCCCGACAGGCACGAGCGTGGCTGCTGCGCCGTCGACGGCTGAAAACACCGCGTCGGCGAATAGCATCAGCGTTACTTTGTCCCCATCCTGCAGTGCGGTCGCCGCGAAGATAAAGGGCAGCATCGCCCGCGTCGGATCCGTCGGACCGTAAGTGGCGGAGATCACGAAGTGCATTGGCTTCCCCGATCGTTAAGTTGGCCGTTGGTTGAACCTGTCCCTGTCGCAAATTAAGTCCGAGCGTATTGACGATGCAATCCTCCGGGAATTGGCGTTGAGCGAAGCCGATCAAGCGTTCGCAGCGCCGACTCCGCCAAGGTGAGCGGGGAGCGGTTGGATTGCCGCGGCGATTTCGCGTTCTAGGGTCGCTGGCACGAGCGGCTGCGCCGCGCCCGCGATAAACAAGCGAAGTCGTCTTGACCAAACAGCCTCGCCGGTGAGACAAAAATCATCGGCCAGCGAGCCTCGCCACCCGGGCGGCATTATCCAATTATGCTCGAGCGGTTTCGTCGAAATCGATTCGGCGCATGGAAGCTTACATTGATTACCCGCTAAGCATCATTTTCTTGGCGAGCCTTTTCCTGCTCTTAGCCGCAGGCGAGCTTGGGCGCCGTTTCGGCTCACGGGGGTCGCAAGAAAATCGACGCCAGCATCACTACCCTGGAGGCTGCTATGTTGGGGCTTCTCGCCCTGATGTTGAGTTTTACCTTCGCTATGGCGTTGACGCGTTTCGACGCCAGACGCGATGCCGTCTTGCGCGAGGCGAATGCGATCGGCACCGCGGCTCTGCGCGCGCGTTTGTTGCCCGCGCCGTATGGCGCCGAGAGTCTGAAGCTGTTCCGCGAATATGTTCACATCCGAGTGAACCTGGCGAACCGTTCGCCGACGCCCGCGGAACTCGACACCGCAATTGGCCGCTCAAACGAAATCCAGGAGGCGCTTTGGCGGCAAGTCAAAGCTGCATTGACGAAGGACAACGCAATGGCGCCAACCGGCCTCTATATTCAAGCGCTGAACGAAATGTTTGACGTCCAAGAAAGCCGACTGACGGCGGTTCGAAACCATGTGCCGATCATTGTCGTGTTTTCGCTTTACGGCATCGCCGCGGTGGCGATGGGCTTCACAGGATACGTTGGCGGCCTGGAGCGGCGGAGGCGGCGATTTCCAATATATCTGATGTCGCTGCTCGTCACCGGCGTCATATTGTTGATCCAGGACATTGATCGCTTGGGCGTCGGCTTTGTCGCCGTCAGTCAGCAGCCGATTATCGATACGGCGAAAGCCATCGCGAATTTTCCCGTCGACGTCCGAAATGATGAAGAGACACGATCAAAATCAGGCCGCTAATGCGTCGGACTTGGCGGATGCGCATCTCGTATCCGTCGAGTTTACCGTACACGGCCTGCCGCAATGTCCCGACGAGCCCATGTCATCCGTTCCTGCCGGTACGGGCGTCAACAAGTCTTTCGCCGGCCAAATCCGACAGGCCGAGCGCTGTCGATCGGCGCTCCAAGGCGGGATTCGCCCGTCGTGAAATTCAATGGCTCGGCTGAGACTGAAGCGTCCCCAGCGCTTATTGGATTTCCACCGTAACCTGTTCGATCCGTCCCTGGAAAGCGAAGGGCGACTTGTAATCCTTCGATACGGCGGAGACAGAGTCGCGGCCGATGTCGAAGGGCTCGACGCTGTAGCGGAAAGGCACCGTCTTGCCCACGATGCCATTGGCGGTTTCTTTGCCGTTGACGAGGATCTTGACGTTAGCCGGCTTGCCTGGGCCCGGCGCCGTCGGGGATACCTCGACCCGAACGCTCGACTTGCCCTTCGGCAATTGTTCAGATGACTGGACCTTTGCGTGGTCGACTTCGAAGAAGTTGTAATAGAAGGTTGGCTTTCCGTCCTTCACATAGAACGACCAGCCCGAGGTGACGCCGCCGATCGCTGCCAGCACGCCATCCGTTCCCCCGTCGCCGACCAAGACGTCCGCAGTGACCGCGAAGGGAACGTTATGGGTGTTCAGCACGACCGATTCGCTGATCCCCGTGACTCCCGGGCCGTAGGTGAATTTTTTCAGGCCGGCGAGAGGATTGGGCCGAAGGGCCGCATCGAAGCGTTCGGACATGCGGTCGTCGAGAGGAAGCACGTTGTATTTTTTTGCTTCGACCATGAAGGCGGCCTTCAGCGCCTTCACCTTTTCCGGATATTTCGCGGCCAGATTGTCGGCTTGCGAAAAGTCCTGGTCGATATTGTAAAGCTCCCAGGAGTCGTTGTCGAAATCGCCCGTGGCGGCGCCGGCTGTTTGCCATGGCAGACGGCCGTGTCGCGTCGTCGCCATCCAACCGTCCTTATATATCCCGCGATTGCCGAGCATCTCAAAATATTGCGTGGTCCGGCGCGATTTCGCGTTCTTGGCGTCGAACGAATAAAGCATGCTCACGCCCTCGAAGGGCTTCTGCTTCACTCCATTTACGACCTCGGGCGTCTCTATATGCGCCGCCTCCAGCACGGTCGGGGTCACATCAATAACGTGATGGAACTGCGCGCGCAATTCGCCCTTCGCTTTGATGGCCTTGGGCCAGTGAACGACGAGGCCGTTGCGGGTGCCGCCAAAATGCGAAGCGACCTGCTTGGTCCATTGGAAGGGCGTATCAGCCGCCCACGCCCACGCCGCCGGCACATGCGGTTCGGTTTCCGGTCCGCCGATTTCGTCGAATTTAGCCTCGAGGCCCGCAAGGCCGAGTTGAATCCCATTGAGGCTCGCGACTTCATTTACCGTCCCTTCGAGACCGCCTTCGCCCGACGCGCCGTTGTCGCCGACGATGTAGAAGACCAGCGTATTGTCCATTTCGCCGGCTTTCTCGACCGCTTCGATCAGGCGTCCGACTTGGTCGTCGGTGTGCTCGAGGAAGCCGGAATAATTCTCCATCAATCGGCGATAAACGCGCTTGGCGTTTTCGGGCTGGTCATCCCAGGCAGGAAGTTCTTTGGGACGCGGGGTCAGCTTCGTATTGGCGGGAATGACGCCGAGTTGTTTCTGCCGCTCAAATGTCTCCTCGCGATATTTGTCCCATCCCGCGTCGAACTTACCCTTGTATTTTTCGCGATAGGCTCGAGGCGCGTGGTGCGGGCCATGGATCGCTCCAGTCGAGAAATACATGAACCATGGCTTTTTCGGATTTGTGGCGTTGACCCGGTTGAGCCAACCGACGGCATTGTCGACCAAATCTTCGGTGAGATGATAGCCTTGCTCGGGCGTCTTAGGCTGCGTGACCGGCGTCGTGTTACGGTAGAGCACCGGATAATACTGATGCGTTTCGCCATTCATGAATCCGTAGAAATATTCGAATCCCCAGGTCTTTCCCGTCGGCCAGCGGTCGAATGGCCCTGCGGGCGAAATTTCATTGTCCGGCGTATTGTGCCATTTGCCGAAAGCGGCGGTGGCATATCCGTTTTGTCTCAGAATTTCCGGTAGGCCCGCCGTGGCGTTCGGGACGATGCCCGTATAACCAGGAAATCCCGTTCCCATCTCGATGATGACGCCGGTGGCGACGCTGTGATGATTGCGGCCGGTGAGAAGCGCGCCGCGCGTGGGCGAACAGAGGGCGGTTGTATGGAACTGATTATAACGCAGCCCTTCCTTTGCGAGCTTGTCGAGCGTTGGCGTCGCCACCGCGCCGCCGAACGTTCCGGCATGGCCGAAGCCAACGTCGTCGAGGAGCACAATCAGCACGTTCGGCGCCCCTTTTGGCGCCTGCATTTGCTTCGGAAAGTCTGGCTTGGAAGTCTTGTAGGTCTCGCCGATGACGCCGTTGAACGCCGGCTCCGGCTTCGGCAGGACCTTTTCCGCACCCGCCGGTCGCGCATGCAAGGCCGCCACGCAGATGAAAACGATGGCCGCCACGCAATGTCGTTTCATGTTTCCGTCCGCGGTGTCAGAAGGAAGGAGCTGCTGTTACTGATCTCTGTTGCGAGCTCCATATTGGGGTCGATCTTTGAGTCGCTGGCCGTCATCGCACGCCGCCGGACTCGCCGAGTTCAGTCAACTTGACGCCGTCGCGTCATCCAAATTTGCGCGACACGCGCCATCGGCCCTCGTAGCAGCGCGTAAGGGAGAAACGCAAGCAGGACCGCAACAATTGCTGATTCACCCGGATGAAACTCATCCAGAAAAGCAAGTTGATAGACGACATCCATGACGACGCCGAGGATCAAGATCCTCGCCGTCGAAACGACTCCCTCCCAGAGGCGGGCGCTCCGTCGCTCGCCGCCGAGCACGACTGCGGACAGAAAGGGCGTGCGTTCGAGCCGCGCATCTTTGATGCCGTCGCGAAATGCGGCGATCGTCGCCATCCCCGGCTGCAGCAAGAAGCGGAAAGTCATTGGGCCGCCCGGCCGGGCGACGACGTTCCGCCAGAATCGCTGTAACTCGTCAGTTGACAGTCCGTGCCAGGCGAGACCGACGATGGCGCAGCCGAGCAGCAGCAAGACAGCGATCCACGCCACAACAAGCTCGGCCTTCGATGGCGGCTTGGTCATTGCAAAGTCCTGGTTTATCGCGCTTGGCGACGTCCACACGAGTGATCAAGCCCCATCGAGTGGTCCGCTCATAATGTTAGTCGCTAGTCCCCCTTCCAAGTGTCCTTGCCAACCTGATAGTTAGGCTGGCGGTTGGCAAGCGACAGCTCAGCAACGAGTCGTCTGAGCAATTCGTTTTCTCGCGCAGCCTTGCGAGCCGCTGTCGTGTGACGCTGATCGATGCGCTTACAGATCGAGCAAATCAGTCTTCCAGCGCGCTGCGTTTTTCCGAACGAGTTCGGACGAGCGGTTGCTACAGCAGCGCCATCTGACGCCCGCTCGGCAAAAACAAATCGCTCATCACAAAGGCCTCCAAATCGGACGCCCTTATGAATCGCGCCTTAATCAAATTTAATAGGTTCTGCCCCTGCGCTCCGGACGCTATTTGAGTTCACTTGCTTCAATGTTTTGAGCAGGAATAGTGTGACTTGTCTTGTCCCAACCCAACGATTCTTTGCGCACCTTGTGCCGCCAAATGAAAATGTAGAGTGCACGCAATGCTGCGGAGAAGTTGACGAAATTCGAGAAAACGACTCTGGGCGCCGCCACCAACCCCTGACCCAATCCGTAAATCGACGTCGTAAAGATCGTCCGCTGGACAAGCCGGTTGATGAGCAAAACGATGTTGATGAAGAACACCAGCCGCAGGATAGGGTCGAGCATTGCATAGCCGGCGATCCGCCACTCCTCGCTGAATGCGCCAAGAATGAGGATCCCAATCGCGTTAAAGGCGAGGAAATAGGCGATGACGGCGATGATCCCTGACAGGATGCCCTTGCGGTCGCGCAGAAAGAATATTCTTTCGGCAAGCGTGTCTCCCCAGCCGAGTTTCGACGCGCCCTGGAAGCCGATCCCGAGAAGCCAGCGCGCGCGCTGGCGATAGGCAGCCTGGTATTCGCTGGGAAAATTTTCGCGAGTGGCGATCGCGAGCGGCGTTGCAATCCGTTGCAGTTCATTGGTTCCGCGGGGGATGTCCAGCGTATATGGCGCGTTGTTGAGAATGAACGCGGACGTCAGGCCGAGGTTCTTCATGGCGAAAGCGACGTCATAGTCTTCAGTCAAGGCGACCGGGTCGAACACCTCGCCTTGGCGCCAAATTTTCAGTGATTCGATCGCTCTCCGGCTGAAGCAGGCCGCCACGCCGGCGCAAGGAACAACGCCCGTTAGACGCTGTCGGACGTATAGGTCCTTATTATGAAATTCGGCGAATTCATCCATGTAGGTGCCCGCCGTCATCTGCAGGAGCGAGCGTGTGAAGGAATATACCGGGATCTGGATGAAATCGAATTCGGAGACCAGCGCGCTGAACAATGGAAATTCCAGCGGATGAATCACGTCCTCGCTGTCGTGAAGCACATAACCCTCAAACGTGATGTTTGCGGCCTTCTCATATTCGCCGATCGTGGCGATGATCGCATTGAGACAGTCCGCCTTCGTCGTCGGTCCATCATGCGGGCCGACGACGAGACGGACGTTTTCGGGGCGTTCCGCAGCCGCCCTGAGCACTTCCTGCTGGGTCGCCGCATCATTCGGATAGGCGCCGACAAAAAAGATCGTCGTCCTGGAATGGACCGAGTTTGTTTTTAGCATTTCGTAGATGACGGCCTCTTCGCGCCAGGCCGGCACCATGACCGCGAGCAAGCGTTGCGGTCGTTCAAGTAGCATCTGTTCAGAAAGATCGGATCGTTCGGCGCGGATCCTTCCTGAAATTCTCATGAGCCAGTAGACGGCGTCCACGAAGACATCGTCGAGGCTATAAAGAATGATGGCGACGCCAAAAACAAGGAAAAGTCCCACCAACGCGTCGACGTAAGCGACGGTGGCGTCGGTCAGGTCAAGCATCAGTCGCCCTTAAGCTCTTTAAGTGAGCGCTCGTCGGACGTTCTTTTGCGCCTTGCCCCTCGAGTCGGCAAGGCTCAATGCCGCAGCGGCTTAGGCGGCCGATAACGTGGGAACTCGGCGCTGCAATCGCTCGCGCATCACGGCGACGATCCGTTTCGCCGCATGGCCGTCGCCGTAGGGGAAGACCGGAACCGACATGCGTGCGTAAAGCTCCGGATCGTCGCATAGCTGCGAGATTGCGCTCGCCACCGCCGTCAAATCCGTGCCAACCACGCGAACCGCTCCAGCGCGAACCGCCTCCGGCCTTTCCGTCGTGTTTCTAAGCACGAGAACGGGCTTTCCGAGCGCGGGCGCCTCCTCCTGGAGTCCACCGCTGTCCGTGACGACCATCCAGCATCTTTTCAGCGCCGCCACCATCTCCGAATAGCCCAACGCATCGGCCACCACGATTCTCGGATGGCCGCCAAGGATGCGGCGCGCCGGCTCATGCGCGTGGGGATTAGGGTGCGTGAGGAAGAACACCCCGAGGTCGTCGTGCCGATCGGCCGCCGCTCTTATGCCCTGGAGCGCGCTTTCGAGCGGCGCGCCGAAGCTTTCCCGCCGATGCGCCGTCGCGAGAATGACGCGGGGCAAATTTGGGAAGCCTTCCGGCGCAGGCGAATGGCGCGCGGCGGTCTGCAGAAGCGCATCAATGCCGGTGTTGCCGGTGACGAGACAGTCTCCAGGAGCGACGCCTTCCCTCAACAGATTGTCGAGCGACGCGCGCGTTGGAGCGAAATGCATCGCCGCGGTCAATCCCGCGATACGCCGATTGAGTTCTTCCGGGTAGGGGTCGCTGAGCTTTCCCGTCCGCAGACCTGCCTCGATATGCATGAAGGGAATTTTCTTGTGGAAGGCGGCAAGCGACGCCACCGCGACCGACGTTGTGTCGCCCTGGGCGATGACGCAGTAGGGTTGAACCTCATCGATGACGCGATCCAATTCGGCGATCACCTTGCCGAACAGCTCATTGAGCGAGCCGCTCCGACGCTCGAGGTTCAGCTGGCGCGACGTCACGACGCCGAAGTCTCTTAGCGCTCCTTCAACGACGTCAGCATGCTGGCCGGTCGTCACCACATAAGGGAACGCCCAATCCGAACGTTCGAGTTCGGCGATGACGGACCCCATTTTGATGGCTTCTGGTCGTGTCCCGACGATGCATAAACAGCATAGTTTTGAACTAGTTGGACGACGGCTGCTTTTACTTGCGTTGCTCGGTTCGTTCATCTTGGCTCTGTTGTGTTATCCAGTTTAGGCGCCTGTGTAGTCGAGAAGTTCAGAGTCGTCTAATTAATAATTCGACACCATCACTGTCCTATAAAAAAAGCTATTCCTATAAACGAGATACACAAACCGAGCACTATAAGGGCGGTGGCTCCTGTTACGCTCAAGAAGAGCGCGCCGACGAAGCCTATGATGGATATCAATAAAAAGAGAATGAGCATCAATAGCGTGAGTTGCATTTCATATTCTCTCCTGCATGTCTCTTGCCACGCTCATTCAACTGGACGAGTCTAAGTGTCGCGTCAGCAAGCGTGTATGATAATAAGATTTTTTGACTTCGAGCGCGCGACGGCATTTTGTGCCGGGAGGCAAATGGCTGAGGAAGCGATCCAAAACGAGATTTGCGTCGTCACATTCTGACACGCCTGGTCAGGATTTTGCGCTGTTGCAGTTGCAGGGTAATAAAAACAACGTGTTTCGTACTTGATTCGCGTGATCTCGCGTTCGCAGATTCGGGCGTCCGAATTTGACTTTTTGCAAAGCGGATGGAGCGGGATCGTGGGGCGCGTTTTTCGCAGGCCTTACACAACAAGCGTTGTGTTGGCCTTGGGACTCATGGCCGTCACGCCAGCGATCCTTTTCGCGGCGGAGAATGACGTCGTCCGGGAGACGCCGCCGCCAGGCCAACCTGGCTACCAGGAGCTTGCGTTGGCGTTTGCGCGTCTCGCCAAGGGCGATGCCGAAGGCGCGCTCAAATACGCACAACGCGCTCGAAAACTTGCGCCGGATTATGAGACGCCGGTCCGCCTGGAGGCTGACGTCCTCGCCAAACTGGGACGAACGAGCGAAGCGCTGGACTTCATCAACGCCTTCGTCGCCTCTCACAAGCATTCGATGGCTCTGATTGCGCAGCGTGGCCATCTGCGCAAACAACTCAAGGACGTCGCCGGCGCCGAGGCCGATCTGCAGGCAGCGCGACAGAGCGGCGCGCTCACGAAAGAGCAGGCCGCCGCGGCTAAGGTCGCGCTCTTCGATCTTGCGATGGACGCCGCCTACAAGGACATCGACGAAGGCCGCTTGAATGTAGCCATAAAGAAAGCGCAGGCCGCCCGTGAAATGGATGCCGGCGCAGAAGCGCCCGTCCGGGTGATCGCCGACGCCTATAGCCGATTGGGCCGCGCCGAGGCGGCTCTCGCCGAAATAAATCTCTACGCCTCGGAACATAAGGCAAGCGGTCGTCTACTCGCTCAACGCGCCTATCTCCGCCGCGCGATGAAGGACATCAAAGGCGCCGAGGCGGATTTCGAAGCCGCGCTCGCCGCGCCGGATATTGAGCCGAGTGAAAAGCTGCCGCTGCGCGACGCTCTCGCGGAGGCCACCAAGGCAGAACAGGATAGCGTCGCGCAGGCGGAGCTTGCCGAAGTTTATAAAGCTATCGAAGAACATAATTATCGCCGCGCGGTGCAGGCGGCGCGCGACGCGCGCGCCAAACATCCAAACGCCGAATACCCGCTGCTCGCGTTGATGGCGGCGTTGAACAGTTCGCGACAGCCCCGGGAAGCGGTAAAGGAAGCGGATTTATACATTAAGGACCACGCGCCGAGTTCGACGGTGCTTGCGCAGCGCGGCTATAGCCGTCGCGCGACAGGCGATTTGCGCGGCGCCATTGAGGATTTCAGCGCCGCGCTCGCCCAACCGGGTGTCGAGCCCCAGCAGGAAAAAAAGCTTAAGCTCGCGCTTGCCGAAGCGAAGCGCGCAAGCAAGCCGGGCGGCGGGTTTGGTCCTCCGGCGACGCCTTTGGAACAGGCGCTTAACAGCGGTTATGACGCGCTAAAACTGGGCCGGGTGGAGGCCGCCGTACGCGCGGCGCGAGAGGCGCGCGATCTCGATCCGAAAGCCGAGGAGCCGGTTCTCCTTCTCCTGAGCGCGCTGCTGCGGCAAGGGCGTAAAGCTGAGGCGCTGGCAGAGGCGACGCGCTATCTCTCTTCCGAACCGCATAGCGCCGCCGTTCTCGCGCAGCGCGGCTTTATCCGTCGCCAGACCGGCGACGTGACGGGCGCGGCCGCGGATTTCGAGCGGGCGTTGAAAAACGATCTGCCGGCCGATCAGAAAGTCACCGTCGCCAAGGCGCTGAACGAAGCGCGCTACACGATCGTTGCTGAAAAGGCCTTTAAGGCGTCGGCCGCTCAGGATTGGTCAAGCGCCTTGCGTTATGGGCTCGCCGCCGAAGCCTTCCCTGGCGCAAGCGAAGCTGTTTTTCGCGTGACGATCGCCGCGCTTGCCGGCCTTGGGCGCAAGGAAGAAGCCCTGAAGAAGTCGAACGCGCTCATCGCGCGCGGCAAAGCCAGCGGCGAGGCCTATGCGCAACGGGGCTTTCTTCGTAAGGGGCTCGGCGACAGCGATGGCGCCTATGAAGATTTTACGAAAGCGCTCGCGCGCGGCGATTTGCCACCGGCGCAAAAGGTGGCGGTGGAACATGAAATCGCCGCCGCGCGCGCGCTCGCCTATGAGAAAGCGGGCGACGTGACTCGGGCGCGGGAGGAACTCCTCGACTTCGTGCGGCGCCATCCCAACTATGCCGACGGCTGGTCGACGCTTGGCCAATTCCATATGCGTCAAAAGGAATATCCGTCGGCCCTTTCAGCGTTCGAAAACAGTCTCGCCGTCGAGCGGCGCGGGGAAGTATTGCTCAACGCCGGCTATGCAAGCGTCTATGTCGACCGCTCAAAAGAGTCGGCGTTTTTCAGGGAAGCGATCGACCGATGGTCGAGCGATCGGTCGCTTAAGGCGCGTCCCGCCCGGGATCGGGAGGTGATCAGAACGCAAATTGTCGAAGCGGATTCAAGCGTTCGCACCAATGTGGTGTTCAATGGCATGGCCGATCGGCCGAAGCGTTGGGGCGGATATCAGGTGCAGCCGAGCTTCGAAACGACGCTGCGGTTCGACGGCCGCCATCTGCCGTCCTTTTATGGACTCGAATTTTTGGTTGGCGGTTTTTGGTCTCAGGACCGGACTCGCTTCACCGAGGGCTATTCGCGGTTCGGACTGCGCCTTCGTCCGATCGACGGCGTCAATTTCTCGGTCAGCGCCGAATGGCAGCACCATTTCACTAAAAAAAACGTACCCTACAATCAGCTCGTCCTGTCATGGGGCTATGGCTATGGCGGATTCGCCTACTCCAGCGCCGGAAGCGCAGGAGCGGCAGGCGCGCTGGAGCCGGCGATGCTGAACTATCCCCATGAGTCGGCGGCGCAACCCTTGGTGAGCGTCGCGACATACGGCACCTTCAGGGTTGGAGAACAGCGATATCTGCAAAACGCGGTGGGGTTGCTCGGCTACTCCTACTGGGATGCAAACAGCCGCATGATGTTAGGCGCCGCCGCCATGGGCATGGGGGCATATGACAGCGCGGACGCCCGCCAGTTTGCGTTTGGGGTGGGACCGGCGATCGTCGCGCGCGCATGGCTGGGCGGAGATTATTATCGCGCCTATGACGGCATTCTTTCTATCCAAATCGGTTATTTGTTCCCCTTCGGGGAGAGCCGGCGCCAAGGCGGTCTCAACACCACGATCGGCATTAACTTCTGACGCGCCGCGGCTCCCCAGCGCGTCGCTAATTCGCCGCCGGTTTGGCGCGAGGCCTCGTCACGACGATCGAATGAAAATAAACCAAGGCGTCTTCGGAATAGAAGCCGACAAGCCCGCTCGAATAAGGTCTTTCTCGATCCGTGCAAGTGATCAACGGAACGCCGTCGACGAAGACCGAAAGCGTGGTTGAGTTCGGGGAAGCTGACTGAATGATTTTGACGAGATATCGATTGCCGATTGGATAGACCGGTCGAGTTCCCGACGCCAGGAAACGCTGATCGCCGCGATAAGCGGGGTCCGCTTTGCCGAGTTCCCAGCCGTTCGGCTTGGGAACGAAGTAATAAAAATGCGTATTGTCGCTATAATCCCACAACAGCCAAGCCACTTCCCATGAATTTGGCGCGCCTTGCCGCAGCTGCTTCTCCGTTTGGAGCGAAGCCTCGATGGCGAAATTGCTTTGCATGTCGACAGGCCAGGCGGGATACGGCCCGCCGATCAGACCGGCATGCGTTTCGTTTGCGGAACTCGACTCCTTGGGCCTGATGGACAGCGCCTGGCCGTCGAATTGCCGAGCGACCGTGTTCGCGCCAAAGCCGTGGTAGACGGACTTCCAATTGGGAACGATAAGCTCGCCGTCCTGGACAGAGGTTTCAGGGGCGCGAGGAACTGCGCCGTCAAAAATCTCGGAAAGAACGATCTGGTCCGAGGTTACGGTCACCACGGCGCGCCGTGACGTGGACGCCGCGCCTTTCTTGCACCTTATCGTATAGGTCGTCGTCTTCGTCGGCCGCACGAGAATATTGCCCGATGTTTCGCGGACCACGAAGTTAGGATCGCGCGGGCGGCTCGAACCCTTGCAGAAATCGGCGTTCGTTGAGGAAAAGGCCAAGGTCGCCGATTGGCCCGGATTGATCGTCGTCGGCTTCGCCGAGAGCATGGCGATCGGAGGCTCGCCGGCCCCCGGCCGGCGCGTCAATGTTTCCTCAGCGGCGGCATTGGCCAACGAGACCGACGCCAAGGCGACAGCTCGCAACAAATCAGCGCATTTCATGTCAGCACAGCCAAGGATGGCCCCACTCGCAAGTCCGCGCTTCAGCGATAGACCGGTCGGCGGTGTAGCGCATTTGCCTGATGGTTACGGTTCCGTTTCCCTTGTCGGAGTGGAAATCGCTTGCTTGCTTGCGCGACGACGATCTCGCGCTCTGTCGGTCCCGAGTTAAGACGCTGCGCGGTCCTCCAGAAGCTGGCTTGCGGAGGCCCACTGATAGACCTCATAGCCGTCGACCACCTTGCCCGCGTCGCTGAACCCGCCGCGCTGCTGCACCGGTTCGATGATTTGCTTCGCGCAGGCGATCGTGCCCGGCAGCGCATATTTCTGCATATGGCCGGCGATATCGATGACGCGGTCGCTCATTTCCTCCATCGGCGTCTGCTCGTCGTAATAGACGTGCCCGGCGTTGACGCCGCAGCGAACGACGAAATTCGACTTAATCATTTTCACATGAGCATTGAACGCGTCGAGACTGCCGATTACGTCCTTGGCGGCTTTCAGCGCGGCGTCGATCGTCGGAAAACAGGCCATCACGCCATCCGGCGTCCACGCCGCTTTCAGCGACCCATTACTGCGGAGCTTGCCGTCAACGAGATTCTTATATTCATGAAAATCATGTTCGATGAAGGTTTTGTCCTCGCCGAGCTTCATCTTGGTCGAGTCAACGACGTCAATCGACAGGAAAGCGAGGTCGCGTCCCATTGACTCTAACTGGCGCTTCGCCTCCGCCATTACCTTGAGCAACTCCGAGCGGCTCTTGGCGTTGCGCGCGTCCATCGTTTTCATCTTTTCCTTGACCGGCGCGAGCACGCGTTCGTCAGCCCCCGCGGGAGCCGCCGACTGCAGCGCCTCGAAGTCGCGCTGCATCGCCCTGCGGTAAATTGCGGTCGAGACCTTGCGTCGCAAATTTTCGACCCAGATGCGGCCGAAGAGAATCCCTCCGACGATAAACCAACGCGCCAACTCATGGCCCCTGAAGTTGGTCGGGACCAGCGATTTGACCCACCGGATCATCCGCGAGTCGAAGGCGTCGATCTGCTCAATCCACCAATATGAACTCGCGTTTTTGAAATAATGCGTGACGAGCGGCAGCAGGACGATCACGAGCGCGATGAGCAGGATGGCGTTCAACAGTTCCAGCAGGAATTTGGTCAGTTTCAGATGGAGCGGGGCTTCGGGAATGCGCGAATGTACCATGAGATTCTTTCGATCGAGCTGGAGATGTCGAGCGCCAGCGTTATCGCACGCGCAAATCGATCTGCGCAATTCCGACGGCGCGTCGACCGAAGGCCAATCGATGACCAGTCCAAAGCGATTTATCTGAACGCGTCAGATTGAGGGATTGGGGTCCATGGCGCTTTCGACGCCCATCTGGTAGCCGCCTGACGGCTAAAGGAATCACAACGGAAATGCCACCGAGCTGCATTCGGACTGCAAGAAATCTGCGGTTAGAGCGCTTCGCGACGAACCATTAGACGCCGTCATACCATCGCAATCTCAACAGCAAAAACGCCGCGCCGTTACGTCCACGGTCGAAGCGTTCGCGACGACGCGCAGAGGCAGTCCCAGGACTTCCTTGTGCGCCGAAGGAATTCGGGCGTCGTGCAAGGGGCGATACAAACATCACTATTCAATCAGAAGGGCGGCTAGTCCCTCAAGCGTCGGCGACGCTGACCCGACGCTCACGCGCAAGCGGACGAGATTTACCGCCCAACGATTTAGGCGGAAAGCGACTTGTATCCTTCCTCGGTGGACCAGGCCTCAATCAAATCAGCTCCGTCGTAAAATTCGATCCGGTGGTTGTCGCCTGAATTTTTGTAGCGCGCGACGGCTCCGCCGAAGGAGCTGCGAGCTTGGCTCGTTTCGCGATCTCGCAGCGTGCCGAGCTCTTTGCCGTTTTTTGAGATCACAATGGTGTAGCGTGGCTCACTCGACCGGTAGGCGTTCATTGTCGGGCTCCTAAATTCGAATCGGCGAGGTCAATGCTCTCACGCTCGATGAGTCATGATGATGGCGGCTTTGGGAATTTCTCGCCAACCGAACCGCGCGCCTACGTCTATTTCGAGGATGACCCGAGCCGGCACAGGCTCGCCGATCGCCTCTCAGTCGCTGACGCCAAGGCGGTCGCGCGGACGTTCGCGCGGCGTCGACGGTGCGAGCGAATGGTAACGGCGGGATCAACGCCTGAAAGTGGCTTTGGAAGTCGGACGCCACTCGATTGCGTCGAAATGCATTCTCAAGATTACCATCCGCAATTTCTGGGGGGTGACGGGGGAGCCGTCTGGTCATTGACTTCCTTCACCTCCACACTCCATGAATATCTCTCGCCAATGCTCTCACTAAAAATGCACCCGAGCTTGTATTGTGTGGCGCCCACAGACGCGACGAAACTGCGGCAATCGCTCGCCGTCCATTCGCGCGGCACAGACGTAATTGTTCGCCAGTTTTCAGGTTCGATGGGCGAACACACTTTTTGACTTGAGGCCTGGGCGCCAGACGCGCCGACGACCAACAGCACCGCACTAGAGCAGTTTCTTTTCAAAGAGGCTCATATCCGGCGGCGGTGAAGTAGTTGGCGCATTCCTGCGGGGTGAACTCGTTGAACAAGGCGCCGATCCTGTTCCACAAGGCGTCGACGCTGCGCTCGGC
>NZ_JBFWVN010000046.1:0-26849 GCF_050246715.1 Methylocystis sp. | reverse complement strand
AGAATGACGACGCGCCATCGGTCGGCCCCTCCGATTCAGCCGACCGCCTATGAATCACGCAAAACCAATCTTGGGAATCTGGAGGGTTATGTGAGGATCAATACCTCAATTGATGACAGGCCCTAGCCAAAGAAGACGTCAGAACAGGCAGAGCGCTGGTCCGTGTTGGGTCATAAATTGGCGTTCGATCTCAGCCGGGGAAGTCCGCTGACGACGTTGCTCCGACCATCGCGGTTTAATGAACCTTTGAGCCGGACTTTGCCTACCGTGCATCGGCCGCTAGCCGCCCGCAAGCGCCAGTGACGGCGCCCCGAAGCCATGGCGCTTCAATTCATCCGCCGGAGGCTCGATACTCGACGGGCTGTGTTCAATACTCATTTGCTCTGGTCCCAAGCCGCGTCATGGCCGGTGACGCTTCGATAGTTGGGATCTTCGCGCCGCGCACTACCGATCACTCCCGATCTTGCTGCACATGTGAGACAGTGGACGTTTTTTCCTTCTGTTCCACCTCGAACGCCTGCTTCCCCTTCGCGGTCCAAAGCGTCCGCGCATGTTCGCCCTGATCGCTTTGGAGCTTGTCGGCCATCCAGATCAGCGCGCCGTAGATCATGGCGCGGTCGTCGCCGGTCAGGTCCACGACACCGGCCTTGACGACGAGGCCGCCCAGTTCGATCAAATGCCGTGTGCGCTTGCGGCGCTCGACCTGCCACGTTCGCATGTCATGTCGCGCCCGCGCCGCTTGATGCCGGCTGAGCGCTGCTCGACTGCGACGGAGTGCGGCCTGTGTCGCGGTCAGGCGCTGATGCAGTTCGGCGTGACCGGCCCTGAAAGAACGCAGCCCCGCGCTTCGCCCACGCCTCCCTCTTTCCGGCATCTTTGGTTTCGGCCAGCACGATCAACGCGCCTGCCAGTTCGTCGGCGCTGAGGGCGTCGGCGCCGGTCGAGATGACCAGTTCGCCAAGCTGTTGCACCTTGCGGCTTCTGAGGTCTCGCGCCTTGTCTCCGAGCGCCTTCAGTTCCGCGTCGAAGTCCCGCGGTTTGCGCATCGCTGCCTCCATGTCAATCAAGTTATCGATGCGACGATGATAGTTGAGAGCGTACCGGAATGCTGTAAGGTCGCCGGGACGGTGTGGAACGGCGCGGGTAGTCCCGAGAAATTCATTTCGAGGGCGCGCTTATACGTCGTTCCGACGTGCGCTTCGCCCGTGTAGATGATCTGGTCGCGATGGCGATCTATCATCTTCACGTCAAAGTCATCGGCCGCAAGGCCGGAAGCAGCGCGGTGGCGTCGGCGGCCTACCGCTCAGGCTCGCGGCTGCGCGACGAGCGGCTTGAGCGCAGTCACGATTTCTCTGCCAAGCGCGTCGTCGTTCATTCCGAGGTCATACTGCCGGAAGAAGCGCCCGAAGCTTGGCGTGATCGCGAACGACTTTGGAACGATGTCGAAGCCTTTGAAGTTCGCAAGGACGCGCAGCTCGCCCGCGAGGTCGAGTTCGCCATCCCGCGCGAGATGACGCAGGCGCAGGGTATCGAACTCGCCCGCGACTTCGTGCAGTCCGAATTCGTGGATCAGGGCATGATCGCCGACCTCAATGTGCATTGGGATGTGGGCGAGGACGGGACGCCCAAGCCCCATGCCCATGTCATGCTCACAATGCGATCCTTGGGCGAGAATGGCTTCGGCCCGAAGGTGCGGGACTGGAACCGCACCGAGATGGTGGAGCGCTGGCGCGAACGCTGGGCCGAACTTGCTAATGAGCGGCTGGCCGAACTCGACATAGACGCGCTCATCGACCATCGCAGCCTGGAGGCGCAGGGCGTCGCGCTGGAGCCGCAAAGCCAGATCGGCGCGCCTGCGCATCGTATCGAAGCAAAAGGGATCGAGGCGGCCGTTCGCGCGGAAATGCACCGCGAGATTGCGCGCGCTAATGGCACGCGGATCGTTGCCGATCCTTCCATCGCACTGGACGCGATCACTCATCAGCGATCCACGTTCACGCGCCACGACATCGCGGCGTTCGCGCACCGGCACAGCGATGGCACTGACCAGTTCAACGCCGTGATGGCCGCGATGCGGCGCGCGCCCGATTTGGTCGAACTGGGCCAAGACGGACGGGGCGTGAATCGCTTCACCACGCGCGAGATGATCGAGTCCGAACAGCGCCTGCACCGCGCCGCCGAACTCTTGGCGAAACGGGAACGCCATGAGGTGAACGACGCCGACCGGAAGGCGGCGCTGACGCGCGCGGAAGCGCGCGGCCTTGTCTTTTCGGGAGAGCAGGCCGAGGCGCTGTTGCATGTCACGGACGGGCGCGATCTCGGCGTCGTGGTTGGTTATGCCGGAACGGGAAAGAGCGCGATGCTGGTCGTGGCGCGCGACACCTGGGAAGCGGCGGGCTACGAGGTCCGGGGCGTGGCGCTGTCAGGCGTCGCCGCCGAGAATCTGGAACGCGGATCGGGCATTTCGTCGCGTACCATCGCCAGCATGGAACATGGCTGGGGACAGGGCCGCGACAGGCTCACCGCGCGCGATGTTCTGGTGATCGACGAGGCAGGCATGGTCGGCACGCGCCAGTTGGAGCGCGTGCTGTCCCATGCCGCCGAGGCCGGCGCCAAAGTGGTCTTGATCGGCGATCCGCAGCAGTTGCAATCCATCGAGGCGGGCGCAGCGTTCCGCTCGATCTTCAAGCGCTACGGCGGGGCGGAAATCGGAGAGGTGCGCCGCCAGCGCGAGGGCTGGCTACGTGACGCCACGCGCGACCTGGCGACCAGCCGGACAGGCGAAGCGATCCATGCCTATGACACACATGGCATGGTCCATGCCGCCCCGACGCGGGAACAGGCGCGCGACGATCTGATCGATCGCTGGGATCGTGACCGGCAAACGTCGCCCGACCGTAGCCGCATCATCCTCACTCACACCAATGCCGAGGTTCGCAAGCTCAACGACGCCGCCCGCGAAAGAATGCGGGCCGCCGGCGATCTCGGTGATGACGTTCGTCTCACCGTCGAACGCGGTGAACGCAATTTCGCCAACGGAGACCGCGTCATGTTCCTGCAGAATGAACGCGGCCTAGGCGTGAAGAATGGCACGCTCGGGACCGTCGTCGAAGTCAGCGCACGTTCGATGTCTGTGCGCGTCGACGACGGGCGCAGCGTCTCGTTTGACCTCAAGGACTATGACCGCATCGACCACAGCTATGCCGCGACCATCCACAAGGCGCAGGGCATGACGGTGGACCGCACCCATGTTCTGGCGACGCCGGGCCTAGACGCCCACGGCAGCTATGTCGCCCTCTCGCGGCATCGCGACGGCATGGAGTTGCATTATGGCCATGATGACTTCGCCAATCAGGACCAGCTTACCCGTACCCTGTCGCGGGACCGGGCCAAGGATATGGCGTCGGATTACGAGCGGCTTGATCCGGCGCGGGATTATGCCCAGCGGCGCGGGATCAACTTCCGGGAGCGCGTAGCCGAGATCGTGCGTAAGATTGTCCCCGAGAAGGCGCGCGGAATGTTCGACGGTTTGCGCCCGCCCGCCGATGGCGGGCAGAAGCCGGAAGCGCAAGACCCGGAAACAGCGTTGCGCCGTGCTGGCGCCAAGGCGCTCATCCGCCATGCCCGCGCGGTGGACGCGATCTTCAAGATGCAGGAACGGGGCGGCAAAGCGAGTTCGGATCAAGTGAAGGAATTGCAGGAGGCCCGCAAGGTTTTCGAGGAAGTGCGGCCTCATGGCTCGCACTATGCTGAAGCGGCCTACAAGCAGAACCCGGAACTTGCCCAGGAGGCGGCGACCGGTCGGATCAACCGCGCCATCCGCGCCGTGCAGCTCGAAACCGAGCTGCGCAACGATCCGCAGCGCCGCGCTGACCGCTTTGTGGAACGCTGGCGGCAACTTGGACAGACCAGCCAACACCAATATCAGCTGGGCGATACGGCCGGTTACAAGGCGACGCGAGCAACCATGGGCGACATGGTCAAAAGCCTCGAACGCGATCCGCAGCTTGAATCTATCCTCGCCAACCGCAAGGCCGAACTTGGCGTCGATATGGAAACCGGACGCCGACTCGGCGCCGCGCTCGCATTCAGTCACGGCATCGACCTTGGCAGAGGCCGGAGCATCGGCCTTTAACCCCGCCTATTTTCCGCCGCCTGAACGCCACGCTACGCCGACGCCTTGTAACCTCTTGCGCACGTGTAGGCCGTTGCTCTGTCTGGATCAGGGGCAGTCAGAAACAACGGGTAGGAGCCAGCACAGACATGCCCGCACCAGACCGTATCGTCCGCATGAAAACCGTTCTCGCCCGCACCGGACTGTCCCGGTCCACCATCTATCGCAAGATCGCCGAAGGCACGTTTCCGCCGCAGATCAGGATCAGCATCAACGGCGCCGGCTGGAGAGAATCCGACATTAATAGCTGGGTGGCCGATCCCACGTCGTGGCGGCCGAAAAGCCTCGTCAACCTGGATGACCGATGGCGAGGCGAATAGCAGCGGGAAGGGCGCCATGTCCCATTCCCGGCCTGCGAGGCCACTTACCGCATCGGAGCGGGTTCAGAATGCAGGCTCGCAAAGGACTTCGAGAGACGTCGATCTCGCCATCGGGTAAGCAATCGGATGCGTGGATAAAACCCCCATTGAACATAAATCGCGTTCGTGTCGCTCACGCCCGCCGCAGCGACACGACCTCAGCGCCTTGCCGGAGCCTGTCGACGTGATCGGCCCACCACTTCATCATTTCGATACGCTCGGGCCAGAAATCGGCGCGCGCATAAGCCCTGCGAACTTCGTCAGGGTCGGCGTGGGCGAGCTGGCGCTCTATGGCGTCGCCGCTCCATTTGCAGCTTTCATTCAACATAGATGATGCAGCAGCTCGGAAGCCATGCGCCGTCATCTGATCTTGGGAATATCCGAGCCGGCGCAGCGCGCCGTTCAATGTGTTTTCCGAAATAGGACGCTCGACCGAGCGCAGTCCGGGAAACAGAAGGCGGCGGTGGCCGGAGATCGCGTGCAATTCTTGCAACAGACTGACCGCTTGCGGGGAGAGGGGTACGCGATGTGGCCGCCGCATTTTCATTCGGCCAGCCGGAATCGCCCAAACTCCAGCGTCTAGATCGAATTCGAGCCATTCAGCGTTTCGCAACTCACCCGGCCTGACAAACGTGAGCGTGAGCAATTGTAGGGCGAGGCGCGTCGTCGGATCGCCTGCGTACCCGTCGATGGAGCGGAGGAGGCCGCCAAAAGCGATAGGTTCTATGATCGCAGGCCGGTGTTTCGTGATCGGCGCGGTCAATGCTCCGCGAAGTGCAAATGTTGGATCGCTTTCACAACGGCCAGTCGCTATGCCGTATCTGAAAACCTGGCCCACAAGAGCGCGCAATCGAACTGCGGTCTCGTAGCGGCCCCTTGCTTCCAACTTTCGAAGCGCCGCCAAAACCTCAGGGGCGGTTATGGACGCGATTGGCCTCGATCCAATCGACTGACTGGCGAAGCCAAGTGCCCATTGATTTTTGCGCAGCGTCTTTTCGGCCTTGCCCTCGCGGCGCTTCTTTTCGATCAGTTCGTTTGCGACAGCGTTAAAGGTGTTATTTCGTTCGGCAACCTCGCGGACCTTGTCTTGCTTCCGCTGCTCGCCCGGATCAATGCCTCTTGCCAAAAGCGTCTTGGCCTTCTCGCGGAGCTGACGGGCATCTTTCAGGCTAACCGCAGGCCAGGCTCCCAAGGCGACGCGCGTTTGTTTCCCGCCGAAGCGGTAGGCCAAGCTCCAGAGTTTCGAGCCGGCCGCTGTGACCCATAATTGCAAGCCGCCGCCATCTGAAAGCGTCAACCTCCCACTCTGCTTTGGCTTTGCGGCGCGGATCGCGGCGTCAGAGAGCGGCATGTTGGCCTCGCGGGAAAATTGCTGGTCTTTGTTGGTCTCAGTTATGAACAAAAGTGCCACGGACCAACAAAAAGACCAACAATTTTGTTGGTTGCCAAGAGCCAGAGGGAGACAAGCGGAGACGCGAAACAGCCTGAAGTACAATATGTTTCAGATAGTTCTGAGATGGCCTGAAATTTTCTGACACATAAGATTGGTGCCCCTGGCCGGAGTCGAACCAGCACTCCTTGCGGAACTCGATTTTGAGTCGAGCGCGTCTACCAATTCCGCCACAGGGGCTTATCGCCGGCAGGAAACCGGCGAAGCGGCGCGGATATTAGCGGCGGGGCGGCGCCCGTCAACCCGCGAACTTCTTTCCGCATAAGATACGTGCTATGCGCGTTGCGCGCCTCCCAAACCGCGGAAACGAATGAAAAAGCTTTACGACTGGACCATGTCGCTTGCCGGAAGCCGGCACGCGCCCTTGGCGCTCGGCGCGATCGCTTTCGCCGAGAGCTCCTTCTTCCCGGTGCCGCCGGACGTGATCCTTGTGCCGATGACGCTCGCCGAGCCGCAGAAGGCCTGGCGATTCGCAGGGATTTGCACGCTCGCGTCGGTCGCGGGCGGGGCGCTCGGCTACGCTTTCGGCGCGCTCTTTTATGACACGATCGGCCAGTGGCTGATCAATCTTTATGGCTATGGCGAGAAGATGGAGGCGTTGCGCGCCTTCTATGCGCAATGGGGCGCGATCTTCATTCTGGTCAAGGGCTTCACGCCGATTCCCTATAAGCTCGTGACGATTGTTTCGGGACTTCTCGCCTATAATTTCCCGCTGTTCATCGTCTTGTCGATGCTGACGCGGGGGGCGCGGTTCTTCGTGCTGGCGGCGGCGATCAATCATTTCGGCGATGAGATCCGCTCGAAGCTCGAAAGCCATTTCGGACTGTTCATGGGCGCGCTCGCGGTCATCGTCGTCGCCGGCTTCGCCTTGGCCGCCAAGATGTTTTGACGTCAGACGCATGACTTGGCGCAGCCTTCTCGATTGCATCGTTGCGCCCCGCAACGCGTCGCTCCTCATTCTCGCCGCGGCCGTCGCGGCGATCGGCGGGGCCTGGGCATATGAATCGCTCGGCTTTCTTCCCTGCGAGCTTTGCTACAAGGAGCGCATTCCCTATTACGCCGCTTTCGGGCTCGCGCCGCTCGCCGCGCTTGCCGCGCAGGCGGGCAGGGAGCGCCTGGCGCGCGCGGCCTTCCTGCTGATGGCGCTGCTCTTTGCTGGCGACGCGCTCCTCTCGGCCTATCATTCGGGCGTCGAGTGGAAGATTTTCTCGGGGCCCAGCGATTGCTCGGGGCCGCTGACCACGGCGCCCTCGGTCGCAGATTTCATGAAGCAGCTTCAAACGACCAAGGTCGTGCGCTGCGATGAGCCGAACTTGTGGATTTTCGGCCTGACGCTGGCCAATTGGAACATCGCGATTTGCGCGGCGCTGGCGGCGCTGGCGGGTTACGCCGGTTGGGCGCGCTGGCGATAGTTCAGCGCTGCTTTTCCTTCTCGATGACATGATCCATGGCATGCTCGATGACATGGCGTCGCAACACGCGGTTGATTTCGGTCTGATATCCTCGTCCCTCCGCACGACGCTTGAACCAGTCCAACACATCTGCATCGATGCGAATATTTACCGGCTGTTTGATCGGCTTGTAGAACGCGCCGCGCCGCGCGAAGGCCCAATTTTCGGCGCGCGCTTCGGGGATATCCTTCGTATCGATCTGATCGTCAGGCATTGCGGCGATCTGTTCCAGTTCACGACTTTCCTTTGAGCTAAGCTCCTTCTTGCGCATAGCGCCTTCTCTCTTGTGGCGTCGCCTTTCGGGCGCCGATGATCCGCACACGCTCTACGTCATCTTCGTCGGGATAGCAGTGGACGACGGCGAGTATCGCCACTGAGCCAACTATTCCGATCGCATGCCAACGCTCTTCGCCGTCTTCGAAACGATCGGGGACAATGACATGCAATGGGTCGTCCCAGACCTGTCGCGCAACTTCAAATGAAACCCCGTGTTTGGCGACGTTCCGCCGCGCCTTACTCGGATCCCATTCGAATTTCACACGCGATATCCTACTATATTGTATCTACAAAAATGTAAATAACAAGCGCGGCCCTATTCAACCCGCCGCTATCCTGGCGCTCGCCCTAAGCTTTTCCGTCTCGCTCTTCAACTGGCCGCAGGCGGCGAGAATGTCGCGGCCGCGCGGGGTGCGCACCGGGCTGGCGTAGCCGGCGTTGAACACGATGTCGGAGAAGCGCTCGATCGTCTCCCAGTCCGAGCACTCGTAAGGCGCGCCGGGCCAGGGATTGAAGGGAATGAGATTGATCTTCGCCGGCAGGCCTTTGAGGAGCCGCACCAGCTCCCTGGCTTCGGCTGGCGAGTCGTTGACGCCTTTTAGCATCACATATTCGAAGGTGATGCGCCTCGCGTTCGACGCGCCGGGATAGTCGCGGCAGGCCTGCAGCAGTTCACGAATCGGATA
Source organism: Methylocystis sp. (assembly GCF_050246715.1). Taxonomy (NCBI): domain Bacteria; kingdom Pseudomonadati; phylum Pseudomonadota; class Alphaproteobacteria; order Hyphomicrobiales; family Methylocystaceae; genus Methylocystis; species Methylocystis sp. The sequence goes on along the minus strand of NZ_JBFWVN010000046.1, from coordinate 18,453 downwards.
TTTCTTGTTGAGCGGCACGAGTTCATTGCGCAAATCGTCGCGCACGGCGTGGAGCGAAATCGCCAATGCCGGCCCGCATTCGGCGCCGAGCCGCTCGATCTGCGGCACGACGCCGGATGTCGAGACAGTGATGCGCCGCTTCGAGAGCGCAAGCCCGTCGCCATCGGCCATGACCTCGACCGCCGCCATGACACAGTCGAGATTGTAAAGCGGCTCTCCCATGCCCATGAAGACGATGTTGGAGACGGCGCGCACGCCTTCGCCCGACGGCACGAGACCGTCGGTCGGCCGCTCGCGATCGGGAAAATCACCGAGCCGCTGACGGGCGACGAGCAATTGTCCGACGATTTCAGCGGTGGTCAGATTGCGCACGAGCCGCTGCGTGCCGGTGTGGCAGAAGCTGCAGTTCAAGGTGCAGCCGACCTGCGAGGAGACGCACAGCGTGCCGCGGTCGCTCTCGGGAATATAGACGCATTCGATTTCGGCGCCCTTGTCGAAGGCGTCGACCGGCTGCAGCCGCAGCAGCCATTTGCGCGTGCCGTCGACCGAAATCTGCTCTTCGACGATTTCCGGCAGGCGCAGCGCGAATGCGTCGGCAAGCTGCGCCCGCAGCGCCTTCGAGACATTCAGCATGTCGCCAAAGTCGCGCGCGCCGCGAAAATAAACCCAATGCCAGATCTGCGACACGCGCATGCGGATTTCACGCTCGGGAAGGCCGAGCCCGCGCAAGGCGTCGGCGATCTCGGCGCGGGTCATGCCGGCGAGCGAAGGCTTTAGCGTCGTCACGGGCGCAGCGGGCAGGTCGGATAGGCTCATGAAGTCCTCAAAACAGCGCCCCTTATATCATGTCTGCACGCAATATTTTGAGGGGCGCAGGGACGCGATGTAAGCGTCGATCAGCCCGCGGCAGCTTCCACGTTCTGCATCGATTGCAGGACGCGCTTCCAGTTTTGGGGCGTCACGACCTCGCGATAGCGGGCGGTCTGTGCCGGATCCAGGAACTCCAGCATGAAGGCCCCTTCAACCCACACTTCGGAGAGTTGGAACAGTCCCTCGCCACGGTCGCAAGCGCGCGCCGGCCAACCGGCGCGTGTGGCGATGGCGATGATCTCCTCCGCCGGCCGGGCGACGCAAATGGCGAGATGCGCTTCGGAAAGGCGCGTTCCCTGATCTTGCGCGGTCCAGTGGCCTTCCTCAGGGCCGTAAGCGAGCACATGACCGCGCGGGGCGATCTCTAGCTCGACGTCGCCGTCGCCGGACCAGGCCATCCAGGAGCTCGGCCCCGCCGGAGGGAAGGGCGTCGCTTCGCCCTGCATGATATCGGCGAGCACTCTGGCGACGAGTTCGGGATTGTCGGCCGGGATGGAAGCGTGGGCGATGCAGGTCATTTCTCTTCTCCAAGTGTCAAATCACGTGTCAAATCGGATTCATCATCGGCCGAGCGGCGACCGAGCAGGACGGCGATCGCCTCGGCCGCCGCGCGCCCGGCCTCGGCCCCGTCCAATCCCCAGAAGTCGCTGAGCACCGACCAGCCGTAGGCGCTGTCGATCAGCTGGACGATCGCGGCGCGCCGGCGTTTGACCGCGTCATCCATGCGCGGCATCGCGTCGGTTACGCAGGCGAGCATCGCGGCCTGGCGCTGCGGGTTGGAGCTCAAGCGGACCGCGCGCCCCGTTTCGGAAGAGATCGACGCTCGGATCAACCCCTCCTCTTCGTCAAATCGAGGGAAGAGCCGCAGCGGCGTTGCGATCAAAGCGTCAGCAGTCTGCGGAAAGCCGGAACTGCCCACGCGCGCCTGCATGCGGGGCCAAACCGCCTTGAGAAGATCCTCGCGCGTCAGGAAGTGACGGTAGACGGTTCGCTCGGTCACCTTCGCCCGTTCAGCGACTTTGGCGATGGTAAGCGTATCCAGCTTGCTCTCGCGCATTTCCTCGATCGCTGCGTCGAGAATGCGCGCGCGCGTCTGGTCCTTATGCGCCTCGCGAAGCGATGTCAGTTCATATGTCGTCATGTCATGACGCATGACATTTTGATTCAGACTTGTCAAGAAACCTCTGCCTGCACAGGTTCGACCGCGCCTTAAGCGGGCAGTTTGGCGCCCGAAGCCGGGCGGGGTTTCCTTGATGTCGCCCGGCATAACCGATAAAGGCTGCGCGCTCACGGCCAAGCGGCCGACGGGGCACTCCCTTGCACAGCGCCGCGCCAGACGCATCCGATCCTTCGCTCAAGGCGACGCGCGGGGAGTGGATCGGCCTCGCCGTCGTCGTCTTGCCGTGCATGGTCTATTCGATGGACCTCACGGTCCTTAATCTCGCCATTCCGTCGCTGACGGCCGAGCTGCGGCCGAGCGCGTCGCAGTTGCTGTGGATCATCGACATCTACGGCTTCATGGTCGCCGGCTTCCTGATGATCATGGGCGGGCTTGGCGATCGCATCGGACGGCGCAAGGTGCTGCTGCTCGGCGCCGCCGCCTTTGCCGCGATGTCGATCCTGGCGGCTTTGTCGCGATCCGCGCAGATGCTTATTCTCGCGCGCGCCGCGCTTGGCGTTGCGGGAGCGACGCTCGCCCCCTCGACGCTGTCGCTGATCGCCAACATGTTCCGCGCGCCGCAGGAGCGCACCTTTGGGGTCAGCATGTGGATTTCGGCTTTCTCCGCCGGCGCCATCATCGGGCCGCTCGTCGGCGGCGCGCTCATCCAATCTTTCGGCTGGGGCTCGGTCTTTATCGCTGGCGTTCCGGTGATGATCGTTTTGCTCGTTCTCGGGCCGATGCTCCTGCCGGAATATCGCGATCCGAAGGCGGGCCGACTGGATATCGCCAGCGCGCTCCTGTCGCTCGCGGCTGTATTGTCGTTCATTTACGGATTGAAGCGCGCCGCCGAGGCTGGCTTCGGCGTCGACTCGATCGGGCCGATGGCGGCGGGCGTCACGCTCTCGATCCTGTTTTTGCGCCGGCAGGCGCGGCTCGAAGACCCGCTGATCGATCTGGCGTTGTTTCGGTCGCGGACGCTCAACATGGCGCTGTGCATAAACATCCTCGGCGTCTTCTTCATGTTCGGGTCATTCATTATGCTCGGGCAGTATTTTCAGCTTGTCGCGGGCTTATCGCCGCTCGACGCTGGGCTGTGGTCGACGCCGTCGGCGATCATTTTTACGGTTGGCTCCTTCGCGACGCCCGCGCTCGCGCGCAGGATCAAAGCTGTCGATCTTCTCGCCGGAGGGCTCGTCGTTTCGGCAATCGGCTTTGTCGGCCTGGCGCTGGCGAGCGGATTTTACGGCGTCCTGTTGTCTTCGCTGCTGCTTGGCGGCTTCACGCCGGTCATCGCGCTGACGACGGAAATCGTCGTTACATCGGCGCCGCCGGAGCGCGCCGGCGCGGCCTCCGCTCTGTCGGAAACCGCGAATGAACTCGGCGGCGCGCTCGGCATCGGCGTGCTCGGCAGTCTGGTAACGCTGATCTACCGATCCAAAATGGCCGGCGTCGTCGCGGGACTTCCGGCCGATGTCGCGGGAACGGTCGCAGCGACGCTCGGCGGTGCCGCGGACGCCGTCAGATCTCTTCCCGCCGAACAGGCCGAGCGGACGCTTTCGGCCGCCCGCAACGCCTTCTGCGTCGGATTTCAGACGTCCGCCTGGCTCGGCGCCCTGGGCCTCTTCGGCGCTGCGCTCGCAACAAAAATTGCGCTTAGGGAGTCGCGATCGGCGTCGGCCGCCGGCGCGGACCAAAAGCGCCGTTCGGCCGCCGCATAGCGCATCTTTCGTCACAGTGTTGTCATGTCGCGCGAGGAGCCTTAGCTGCTAGCGGTTCTGTAACTTTTTGCTTGTGGGGCAATTTCATGAGACTCGCTTCGTATAACGTCGAGAATCTTTTCGATCGCGCACGCGCGATGAATCTCAAAAAGGCCGCCGAGGGCAAGCCGATCCTCGAACGCTTCGCGGAACTGAGCGCGTTGCTCGCACAGCCGTCCTACAGCGCCGCCGACAAGAGCCGCATGGCGAAGCTCCTCAGGGAGCTTGGCCTGGAGAGATCTGACACTGGCGAATTTGTCATCCTGCGGCGTAACAGAGGCGCCTTGCTTAAACGGCCGAGATCCGGCGGCGTCGAGATTGTCGCCGATGGGCGCGCCGATTGGGTCGGTTCGCTGGAATTGATCGACGAGCCGATCGACGAACAGGCTGTGAGAAATACGGCGCGCGTGATGCGAGACATCGAGGCGGACGTTCTGGGAGTCGTCGAAGTCGAAAGCCGGCCAGTGCTGCGCGATTTCAACAATAACGTGATCTCCGCCCTTGGCGGCGAAGCATTTCGTCACGCGATGGTGATTGACGGAAACGACACGCGCGGCATCGATGTCGGCTTGCTAACCCGGCGGGATTTTCCGATCGGCCTGCTCCGCAGCCATGTCGACGATATGATGGGCGAGCGCGACCTGATTTTTTCGCGCGACTGCGCCGAATATGAGGTGACGACGCCTTCCGGCGCGCGCGTTCTGCTGATGCTCAATCACTTCAAGAGCAAGGGCTTCGGAACGCAACAATCGTCCAACGACCGGCGCCGCAATCAGGCGCAGCGCGTCAAGGAAATCTATGACGAACGGGTCGGGATGGGCGTCAAGAATATCGCGGTCCTGGGCGACTTCAACGACACGCCGGACAGCGACCCTTTGAGTCCGCTGATCCAAGGGACGGACTTGAAGGATATTTTCCTACATCCGACATTCGATAACGGGGGTTATCCGGGCACTTACGGCAATTGCTCGGCCCAAAACAAAATCGATTTCATTCTGCTATCGCCGGCGCTGTTCGACAAGGTCACTGGCGGCGGCGTGTTTCGAAAAGGCCTTTGGCCCGGCGCGCGCGCCAAGCGTTGGGAGGCCTATCCGGAACTTCAACGCAAGGAGGAGGCCGCATCCGATCATGCGGCGATATGGGTGGACATAAACATTTAATTTGACGTTCGCTCGATGAGCGCCATGACGGCGGACGGATTGCGCTCCTTTGCGCCGCTGATCACATAGAGAAACGCGTCACGCGTGGTCGTCTCAGGTTTATGCTGCGTCAGATAGGGAAGCTCCGCCGGCGCGCTTTCTTCAGCCTATCGCCGCGCATAAGACGCCCATCGCGCAAGCGCCTTGTCGTCGCAGCCCAGCGGAACATCGGGACGCGTTCCCATGAAGCGCGCATAGACGAAAGACGCCGTCAAATCGGCGACGAGCGGATATTTGGACTCGCCGGCAATGACGATTGCAACGCCATGACGGCGCGCGAGCGCGACGAATTCAGGCGTCTTCAAGCTGTCGTGTCGCGCCTCGATAGCATGCATCGGCGCCCGACTTCCAATTTCCTTCGGGAGCCGGGAAAGGAAGCCGTTAAAAAAATTCTGAGTCGAATGTCTTCGTCGGCGGAAACTGCCACAAGATCGGTCCGAGCTTATCGCCGAGTTCTATGACTTCGCTGTTGAAGAAGCGCTCGATCGATTCGTCTGCTTCCGTCGCTGTTTTTCGCATCAGGGCGAAGCGCGGCGCTTTGACGCTGAAGATGAAATGTTCTGGCGTTTCGTCGCGCCATTTGGTGAAATTCGCGGCGCTCTGCGTTCGGTAATAGGTAGCGTTGATTTCGATCGAGGTCAGCTTGCGGCTTGCATATTCGAGTTCGCGCTTGTGCGGCAGTCCAGCCGGATAAAAGGATTCGCGCCAGCGCGCGTAGGTCCAGCCGCCCACGCCGATATGAATGTCTCCGGCCTTTCGACTCATCTGCGTTGCGGCCTTATATATCGAGGGCTTGAGACTCGTTTCCATCGCGCCATCTTAGCGGCGTCGTGATTTTATGTTTGGCTTCGTCGTCGACAGCCGATGGTTGGACGCTCGGGCAACGATGTAGGAGGAGGCGCAATGGCGGCGAATGTTAGATGGAAAATCCTTTTCACGCTGGCCGCAATTTCGCTGGCCGCCTGCGATCGCGGACCGGAATTGCCGGAAAGCGCGGGATATGGACCCAATCCGACGCTGCCTGAACCCCATCCGACCGGCGCCTTTCCCTATGTGAACATCGCACATGCAGTGGGTTGGCGAGGCGTCGAAAAACCCATTCCCGCTGAGGGTCTTGGCGTCGACGCCTTCGTGACCGGACTCGATCATCCGCGTTGGCTCTACGAATTGCCGAACGGCGACATTCTGGTCGCCGAAACCGATGCGCCGAAGTCGGAGGAGGGCGGCGGCGGCGGCATTCGCGGCTTCATCATGCGTTTTTACATGCATCAAGCCGGCGCGGATACGCCGAGCGCCAACCGGATCACTCTGTTGCGCGACGCCGACGGCGACGGCGTCGCCGAGATGAAGGAAACTTTTCTGGAAAATCTCAATTCGCCCTTCGGCATGGCGCTGGTTGGCGATCAGCTTTACGTCGCCAACGCCGACTCGCTTGTGCGCTTTCCCTATAAGGAGGGCGACACGCGCATCGAAGCGCCGCCGGAAAAGCTCGTCGATCTGCCGTCGGGACGAAATTTGCACTGGACCAAGAGCCTTGTCGCCGACCCGGTGGGCTCGCGTCTCTATGTCGGCGTCGGGTCGAACTCCAATGTCGCCGAGCATGGGATGGACGAGGAGCATAATCGCGCCGACATTCTCGAGATCAATCCAGTGACAGGCGACATGCGCGTGTTCGCTTCGGGCTTACGCAATCCGGTCGGCATGGATTGGAATCCGGCGACCGGCGACCTGTGGGTCGCGGTGAACGAACGCGACGAACTCGGCGACAATCTCGTGCCGGATTACATGACCGGGGTGCGCGAGGGCGCGTTTTACGGTTGGCCTTACAGCTACTTTGGCCAGAATGTCGACGAGCGCGTGCAGCCGGAGAATCCTGAACTCGTTCAACAGGCGATCAAGCCGGATTATGCGCTCGGCTCTCATACGGCTTCGCTCGGCTTGACATTTATCACGGACGCCGCCCTCGGCCCCTTCCAGAACGGCGTTTTCATCGGCCAGCACGGCTCCTGGAACCGCAATCCCCGCGTCGGATACCGCGTCATTTTCGTACAATTCGAAAAGGGCGCTCCGGTCGGCGGGCCGAAGGAGGTGCTGACCGGTTTCTTGAACGAGCGCGGCGAAGCGCAGGGCAGGCCGGTCGGGGTTATCATTGACAAGCGCGGCGGGTTGCTCGTCGCCGACGACGTCGGCGGCGTGGTGTGGCGCGTTAGCGCCGTCAAGCAGGCCGCCAACTGACCGGGGCGATCGGGCGCAGGCTTCCTCGTCCTTCGAGCCGCGTGCTGCGCACGCTCCTCAGCATGAGGAAGCCTTTCACGTGAACGCGCTGGCCAACGGACCGGCTTCGCTCGCATTTGGCCGCAGCCTGTGCTAACGGCTGCGGCCAGCCTGGCTTTTCCTGGCGGAGTCAAGGGTCTGGAGCTGATGTCCGATATTTTCCACGAGGTCGATGAAGACGTCCGGCGCGACAAGGCGGCGGAGCTTTGGCGGCGCTATCAGACGCCGATCGTGATCCTCGCAGTGCTGATCGTCGCTGCGACCGGCGCGTGGAGCTATTACCAGTCGAACCGCCAAAAGGCGGCCGAGACCGCCAATGCGCGCTTCGAAGCGGCGGTCGCCCTGGCGAATGACGGAAAAGCCAGCGAAGCCGCCGCCGCCTTCGACGCGCTCGCCAAGGACGGGCCCAAGGGCTATGCGACGCTCGCCCGCATCCGCGCAGCCGAACTGCGCGAGGACAAGGCGCGCGCGATCGAAGAATTGAACGCGATCGCCGAAGATAAAAACGTCGACAAGCTCAATCAGGAAGTGGCGCTGCTACGCGCCGCGCTGATCATTCTCGATGGCGGCGACCGCCAGAAAATGGAGCGGGCGCTCGGTCCGATGATGACCTCGAACGGCGCGTTCCGCTTCTCGGCGCAGGAATGGAACGGCCTCGACGCGCTCGCCAATAATGATTTCGACGAAGCGGAGCGCGTCTTCGAGGTTCTGCTCAGCGACCGCGACGCCCCGCAGTCGATGCGTCAGCGCGCCGCGGCCTATCGCGGATTGCTTCACGCCAAGCGCGGACCAAAGCCGGCGCCCGCTGCGCCGACGGCCGGCGGCGCGACGAGCGGCAATGTCACCGTGACGCCGGTGATCGAGCCTGAGGAAGGCGCCGCGCCGGGCGACGCGCCCTTCGAGGTCAAGCCGTCGAAGTAGCGCGCGTAGGCGCGGCGGCGCGGCGAGAAACGAGTCATGTCCTTTTCGCTCGCGATCATCGGCCGGCCGAATGTCGGCAAGTCGACGTTGTTCAACCGGCTGACCGGCAAGAAGCTGGCGCTGGTCGACGATCGTCCCGGCGTCACCCGCGACCGCCGCGAGGGCGAAGCCAAGCTCGCCGATCTGCGCTTCACCATCATCGATACCGCCGGGCTCGAAGAGGGCGCGACCGCGACGCTGGAAGGACGCATGCGCGCCCAGACCGAGAGCGCCATCCTCGCCGCCGACGCCATTCTCTTTCTCATCGACGCGCGCGTCGGCGTGACGCCTGACGACAAATATTTCGCCGATCTCGTTCGTCGCGCCGGAAAGCCGGTGATCCTCGTCGCCAATAAGGCCGAGGGAAAGGCGGGCGAGGCGGGCGCCTATGACGCCTTTTCGCTGGGTCTCGGCGATCCCGTGCCGCTCTCCGCCGAACATGGCGAGGGCATGGGTGAACTTTACGACGCGTTGCGCGAAGCCTTGCCCGAAGAAACCGCTGAACCTGCGGAAGAAGACTTCGCCGTCGAAGAGAGTTTGAGGAACGACGAGGAAGACGGCAGCGATCTCGACGTGACGAAGCCGCTGCGCATCGCCGTCGTCGGCCGGCCCAACGCCGGCAAATCGACGCTGATCAATCGCATTCTCGGCGAGGAGCGGCTGCTGACCGGACCCGAAGCGGGTATTACGCGCGACTCGATCTCGGTCGACTTCCTTTGGCGCGACCGCAAGATGAAGCTCTTCGACACCGCCGGCCTGCGCAAGCGCGCCCGCGTCGTCGACAAGCTCGAAAAGCTCTCCGCCGCCGATGCGCTGCGCGCCGTGCGATTTTCCGAAGTCGTCGTGCTGCTCGTCGATTCGACGATTCCTTTCGAAAAGCAGGATCTTTCCATCGCCGATCTCGCGGCGCGCGAGGGCCGCGCCGTCGTCATCGCGCTCGGCAAATGGGACCTCATCGAGGATCGCGGCACGACGCTCGTCAAGCTGCGTGAGGACGCCGAGCGCTTGCTGCCGCAGCTGCGCGGCTGTCCCGTTGTTCCCGTCTCGGGCGCGACGGGGGAGGGGCTCGACAGGCTGATGCAAGCGATCGTCGCCGTCCATGAGACATGGAACAAGCGCATCGCAACGGCGCGGCTCAATCGCTGGCTCTTGAACCAAGTCGAGCAGACGCCGCCGCCGGCGGTCTCCGGACGGCGGATCAAGATACGCTACATGACGCAGGCGAAATCGCGGCCGCCGCATTTCGTGCTGTTCGGCAATCAGCTCGACGAATTGCCGGCGAGCTATGAGCGCTTCCTGATCAACGGGCTGCGCAAGACGTTTGACCTTCCCGGCGTGCCGATCAGGATTTCAAAAAAGGCGGGTGACAATCCTTACGCGGGAAATCGAAAGGACTAAGCCAATGGCGGCGCTGTGCGCTCAAGCGCGTCGCGCACTGCCGCCGCAAGGGCGGCGCGGCCACTGACCTCACGGACGAGGGCGTCTCTGAGTGTTTTCGGCAATTCAAGCTGAACCCCCGCGCCGCATCGGCCCCGGTTGCAGATATTGGCGGGATCGCGCCCCGCCAGGCGATGGCCGTCTCCAACCGGTTTCGCCTTGAAGCCTGCGCTCGTGAGCGCCTCGCAAATGGCGTCGCGCAGGCTCTCATGCAGACCGCCGACCCAGATCGACGCTTCGTCTCCCCGATCCTTGCGGCCATGAACGCCGATCGCAACCTCGGCGGCCGAGACGAGCGCCAGCGCCCGCGGCTCGTCGAAGCGCGAGGATGTGATGTGCAGGCGTGCGCTGTTCGCTTGAATGAGACCTTCGAAGCAATAGAGCGAGAAACGGTCCGCCGCGATCGCCCCCGCGATCTCGGAGCTACCCGTCTCGATCAGCCCGCCATGCGGCGCGATGATGGCGATCGACGAGGCGCGTTCCGTCATGCGAATTCGATAATCGACGCCTTCGATTTCATTCGCTGCGAGCGTTACGAAACTATCGTATCGGTCCGCCATGTGGTTAAAGGCCTCGACGAACGAGCTGGATCGCTCAAGGAAAGCATTATGACGACAAAGCCTTCTCCCGAAAAACTCCTCGCTCTCGGCATGTCTTTCTGGAACGCCAAGACGTTACTCTCCGCGGTTGAGCTTGGCGTGTTCGACGCCCTCGCCGACGGCCCTATCGATCTTGCGACGCTGACAAAGAAGCTCGGCTTGCACGAACGTTCGGCGCGCGACTTCCTCGATGCGCTCGTCGCGTTGAAGATTTTGGAGCGCGATTCGAACGGACGCTACGCCAATACGCCGGAGACGGAATTTTTCCTCGTGCGCGGCCTGCCGAGCTATGTCGGCGGCCTGCTGGAGATGGCCAACGCTCGTCTCTATTCGAGCTGGGGCAATCTCACCGAAGCGCTGAAAACAGGCCGACGCCAGAGCGAACATCAGGACGCGAGCGATTTCTTCGCGGCGTTATACGCCGATCCGCAGCGCCTGCGCGGGTTTCTGGCGGCGATGAGCGGCGTCAGCGCCGGCGCGGCGCAGGCGATCGCCGATAAATTCCCGTGGCGCGACTATAAGAGTTTCGTCGATGTCGGCGCCGCGCAAGGCATGGTCCCCGTGACCATCGCGCGGGCGCATCCGCATCTTTCCGGCGGCGGGTTCGATCTGCCGCAGGTCGGACCAATCTTCGAGGAATTTGTCGCCGCCAATGGATTGGCCGACCGCCTGCGCTTTCATCCCGGCGACTTTTTCAAGGACGAATTGCCGAAGGCCGACGTCATCGTCATGGGCCACATCCTTCATGACTGGGACCTCGATCAGAAGCGCGTGCTGCTGAAGAAAGCCTATGACGCGCTTCCCGCAGGTGGCGCGCTGATCGTCTGTGAGGCGATGATCGACGATGATCGTCGCGAGAACGCCTTCGGTCTGCTGATGAGCCTCAACATGCTCATCGAAACCGACGGCGGCTTCGACTTCACCGGCGCCGACTGCCAGGGCTGGATGAAGGACGCCGGCTTTTCCAGCACGCGCGTCGAGCCGCTGAACGGGCCAAATTCAATGGCGGTCGCGGTCAAATAGCCGCGCCGCCAGGCCGGCCGCTTCTCGCGCCTGCGACCAATCCTCGCGTCGCGACGGCCGGATTTTGGGTTGGACAGACGCCAGTTTTGAATTATTCTAATTCCTGTGTCGCAGGCCCCATGGGCCGCGCCGACTCGACATATCGGAGGCAAGAAATGGCTACGCTCAAGGGCAGCAAGACCGAAGAAAACCTGAAGGCCGCCTTCGCCGGCGAATCGCAGGCGAATCGCCGCTATCTCTATTTCGCTCAAAAGGCCGACGTTGAGGGTTACAATGACGTGGCCGCCGTGTTCCGCTCCACCGCCGAAGGCGAGACCGGCCACGCCCATGGCCATCTGGAGTTTCTTGAGAACGTAGGCGACCCGGCGACCGGCCTGCCGATCGGCAAGACCGCCGACAATCTCAAGGCCGCCGTCGCCGGCGAGACCCACGAATATACCGATATGTATCCCGGCATGGCGCGTTCGGCCCGCGACGAGGGCTTCGAGGAGATCGCCGACTGGTTCGAGACTCTCGCCAAGGCCGAGCGTTCGCATGCCGGCCGCTTCCAGCGCGCCCTCGACGAGTTGAAGTAAGAGCGACGCGTTACGAGAAAGAGTTCCCTTAGCGTCATGGCCGGGCTTGACCCGGCCATGCACGCGATGGGATCGCGAAAAGCTCGGGTCCTATCGCGCACCAGCGGCTGCGCTTCCGCATCCCTGTCATGCGGCGCCGCGGCGCGGCGTCGCGGCGTGGATGGCCGGGTCAAGCCCGGCCATGACGGCCGTTGTTTTTGGAACAACAAAGATGAGAGAAGGCAGTCTCGAGGCGCCGATCCGGCATCCGCTGGATTGGCGAAGCGCGGATTTTTATGACTAAGCGATGCTCGACGCCGAAATGCGCCGAGTGTTCGACATCTGTCACACTTGCCGGCGCTGTTTCAATCTATGCGATTCCTTTCCGCGGCTCTTCGATCTCATCGACGAGTCAAAAAGCGGCGAACTCGACACCGTCGCGAGCGCGGATTTCAAAAGGGTCGTCGACGCCTGCACGCTCTGCGACATGTGCTTCATGACGAAGTGCCCCTATGTGCCGCCGCATGAATTCAACATCGACTTTCCGCATCTCATTCTGCGCTACCGCGCGGTCGAGGCGAAGAAGAAGGGCGTGCCCGCCGCCGATCGCGCGCTCGCCGACACCGACCGCAACGGCAAATGGGCGACGCTGATTTCAGGCGCGGTCAATTGGGCGACGCGCCGCGACAATAAGACGATGCGCTCCCTTGAGGAGAAAGTCGCGGGCATCGATCGCGACGCCGAACTGCCGACATACGCCGGCAAGTCGCTCGAGGCGCAGGCCGCCGCCAACCCGCCGGCGCGCGATCAATCCGCGCCAGCGAAAGCGCGCAAGGCCGTGCTCTACGCCACCTGCTATGGCGACTATAACGACACGTCGATCGGCATGTCGGCGCTCGCCGTGCTCGCAAGGAACGGCGTCGAGACGAAAGTCGTGCATCCCGCCTGCTGCGGCATGCCGAAGCTCGAACAGGGCATGATCGAAGAAGTGGCCGAGGCGGCGCGCAAGGTCGCCGCCGCTTTCGGGCCCTACATCGACGAGGGCTACGACATTGTCGCGCCAGTGCCGTCCTGTGCGTTGATGCTGAAGTTCGAGTGGCCGCTCATCTTGCCGGAGGATGAAAGCGTCAAACGTCTGGCTGAAGCGACATTCGATTTATCCGAATATGTCGTCGACATCGCCCGTAAGGAGGGACTGGCCGAAGGCATGTCGCCGCTCGACGGAGGCGTCGCCTTTCATGTCTCCTGTCATTCGCGCGCGCAGAACATCGGCCAGAAAGGCGCGGAGCTGCTGGCGCTGATTCCGGAAGCCGATGTGACGGTGGTCGAGCGCTGCTCGGGCCACGGCGGGGCCTGGGGCTATAAGAAGGGCAATTTCGAAATCGCGATGAAGGTCGGCAAGCCCGCCGCGCGACAGATGCAGAGCGCCGACAAGCAGCATATCGTATCGGAGTGCCCGCTCGCCGGCCTGCATGTCGAACAGGAGATCGAAACGCTTTCCGGCGAAACGCCGAAGCCGGAACGCGTCGGTCATCCGATCGTGCTGATGGCGCGGGCTTACGGGACGCTGGGCGCGTAGCGGATGGACTGCGCAGCTTTACCCTCCCCTCGAGGGGGAGGGTCGCGCCGAAGGCGCGGGGTGGGGTGGCCTGCCTCTCGTTTTCGTTGTAGTCACCCCACCCCGAAGCGCTTCGCGCTTCGACCCTCCCCCTCAAGGGGAGGGTGTTAGATGCGAGGCGCCCTATGACAGATCGTCACCAACTGACCGCCGCCGACATTCTCCCCTGGGCGGAATATGCGAAAGCGCGCGCCGAGCATCGCAAGCGCATCACGGCGATCAAGCGGCATCGCAGAGTCGAGGTCGGGCCTTACGTCACTTTCTACTTCGAGAATTTCGACACGATGTGGCTGCAGGTGCAGGAAATGCTGCACATCGAGCGAGGCGGCGAGGCGCAGCTCGTGGATGAACTTGCCGCCTATAATCCGCTCATCCCCAAGGGCAGGGAGCTTATCGCGACCTTCATGATCGAGATCGACGACGCGCTGCGCCGCGCCCGCGTCTTGGCGCAGCTCGGCGGCATCGAGCAAACAGCCTTCATTGAAGTCGGCGGCGAGCGCATTGCCGGCAAGGCCGAGGAAGATCAGGACCGCACTTCCGAAGAAGGCAAGGCGAGCAGCGTGCAATTCGTGCACTTCGCCTTCACCGACGCGCAGATCGCCGCCTTCAGCGCGCCGAACGCGCGGGCGATCCTGGGCCTCACGCATCCCAACTACAGCCATATGGCGGTGCTGTCGGAAGCCACGCGCGCGGCGCTGGCGGGGGATTTCGGGTAGCGCCTTCCCTTTCGACGAACTTTTAGTTGTGCAGTTCAACAAATAATTGCTGGATCAGCCAGATTGTGCTGTTTTTGCTATTTCTCGCACAAGGTCGGCACGGACCTTGTCTTTCTCGGGTGCCTGCATTGTTTCACAAACGCTATTCGCTAAAAGAAATCGTTGTAAAACTTGTAGCCTGCTCAGAAAGTCACCTAACTGACCTGCTGTTTTTCCATACATAACGAAAACAATTCCGGCGACAACTTGTACCACAGCGCCAGCAATTACCGGGATAACTACTGTAGCCGTGTCTTTACTGTTAAGGGCGAAGCTGCCACCCAATATAAAAAATAGTGTTCCAAGTCCAGCCCAAAACAACGCCCAATTAAAACTGCGCCGAGACTGGATAAGAGCTTCCTGATAAAAACTAGTCATCAACTGCAACTGTGAACTAGCAATTTCTTGAACATTGCCAGGGTGGGCGACCGATAATCTTTCTAAAGAACTTGAGACGGCCCTCACGAATTCCGGCGATTGGCCGACGACTTCAATTTTATTTCGCGCAGATGGGGCCTTCTTATCGGAGAGCATCTCAATTTTTGCTGACGGAGACGCGGAGAATTTTTGTTCATCCATAAGTAACTCCTGCAAAATTAATTTCAGCTCTGTGACGTTCACTTATGCTGCGCTTGCCTGAAAGCAATGAAGTCTTTACCGCGACAATAGCGCGCATCCTATAGGTTTGTACGCGAAGACCGCTGGCGATTCAGCTTAGCGGTTCGGGACGTGAGCAGAGCGTCTCTGCGGGTATGTTTGAGGCCACTCAGGATAGATTGATTGGGTCGATCAGGCGCGTCAGCGCAAATATTTATGCGATTGAACGCGTGGTAAAAACAGCTAAACCAGCGTAGCCCTCCAGCCGCTTGCCAAATCAAGTTATTGGAGGGCGCTCCGGTATGTCACCCCCTAACTTACCTCGCTGGTTACGCTTGGGACGAGCCTTCGATTGAATAGTCACAACGACCCCGTCTCGCGGCGGCGCACTTTTGCGATCATCTCGCATCCCGACGCCGGCAAAACCACGCTCACCGAAAAGCTGCTGCTTTTCGGCGGCGCTATCCAGCTTGCCGGCGCGGTCAAGGCCAAGCGCAACGCCCAGCAGACGCGCTCGGACTGGATGAGCATCGAGCGCGAGCGCGGAATCTCGGTCGTCACTTCGGTGATGACCTTCGAATATGCCGACTGCGTGTTCAATCTGCTCGATACGCCGGGCCATGAGGACTTCTCCGAAGACACCTACCGCACGCTCTCCGCGGTCGACGCCGCGGTGATGGTGATCGACGCCGCCAAGGGCATCGAGGCGCGCACCCGCAAGCTTTTCGAAGTCTGTCGTCTGCGCGACATTCCGATCGTCACCTTCATCAACAAGCTCGACCGCGAAGCGCGCGATCCCTTCGATCTCCTCGACGAAATCGAAAAAACGCTGGCGCTCGACGCCACGCCGATCACCTGGCCGATCGGCTCTGGCAAGAGCTTCGCCGGCACTTACCGCTTCGCCGCCAAAACCGTCCGACAGCTCGACAAGGACGCCGAAGAATTAACGACGAGCGGCCTCGACGATCCGCTGTTCGATAGGCTGCTGCCGGGCGGCGCGGACGCGTGGCGCGAAGAGGCGATGCTTGCCGATGAGGGCAGCAAACCCTTCGATCTTGCCGCCTTCCGAGAAGGCCATCTGACGCCTGTTTTCTTCGGCAGCGCGCTGCGCAATTTCGGCGTTCGCGATCTCATCGACGCGATGGCCGAATATGCGCCGAGCCCGCGCGCCCAGGAGGCCGACAAGCGTCTCGTGGAGGCGAAAGAGCCGAAGATGACCGGCTTCGTCTTCAAGATTCAGGCGAATATGGATCCGAACCATCGTGACCGCATCGCCTTCATGCGCGTCTGTTCGGGCAGGCTCTCGCGCGGCATGAAGGCGAAGCTGGTGCGCACCGGCAAGAATATTCCGATCAATGCGCCGCAATTCTTCTTCGCGCGCGATCGCTCGATCGCGGATGAAGCCTATGCAGGCGATGTCGTCGGCCTGCCCAATCATGGGCAGCTGCGCATCGGCGACACGCTGACCGAAGGCGAGGAAATCGTGTTTCGCGGCGTGCCGAGCTTCGCGCCGGAAATCCTGCGCCGCATTCTGATCGGCGACGCGATGAAGGCGAAAAAGCTGCGCGAGGCCTTGCAACAGCTCGCCGAGGAGGGCGTCGTGCAGGTGTTTACGCCGCATGACGGCTCGGGCCCGATCGTCGGGGTCGTCGGCGCGCTCCAGCTCGACGTGCTGGCGACCCGTCTCGACGCCGAATATGGATTGCAGACGCGCTATGAACAGCCGCGCTTCGCCATCTGCCGCTGGATTACGTCGAACGAGCCGGCGAAGCTGAAGAGCTTCATCGACGCCAATGGCTCCAGCATCGCCGACGATCTCGACGGCGCGCCGGTTTTCATGAGTTCCTCGGCGTTCCAGCTCAACTATGACGCCGAACGCAATCCGGCAATCACATTTTCGGATGTGAAGGACTATCAGAAAAAAGCGGCTTGACCGGCCTTCCGTGCGCTTCCTCTGAATATATAAGCGCCCGGATTTCCTAGGCGTCAAGTTGCTCGCGTTTTTTCCAGTTTCCTTGAATTATCCCCCAACTGCTTATAGATTGCTTATATTCCAGGCTATCAGGGTCAGACTTTGCCACGGGAAAAAATCAGCAAACGGACTGTCGATGCGTTCGAATGGCGCCCGCCAGGGCCGGCTCAACAATTCATTTGGGACACGGCGCTCCAGGGCTTCGGCGTGTATGCGCTCGCCTCTGGCCAGAAGACATACGTCGCGCAGTTCCGCCGCGAAGGGCGCTCGCATCGCGTCAAGATCGGCGTGCACGGCCACCTAACACCAGATCAAGCACGAGCCGAGGCCGCGCGCGTCCTTGGCCGAGTCGCGCTTGGCGACGATCCTGCGAAGGAGAAGCGAGACCGCAAGGCGGCGCAGACCGTCGCTGCGATCGCCGAGGAATTTCTCTCCCACATCGAACAGATGAAAAAGCCCGCAACGGGCGTGGAATATCGCAGGATGTTCTCGAAGCACATCTTCCCGGCGATCGGCTCTCGTCGCCTCGTCGACGTTACTCGCGCGGACCTTGCGGCGCTCCGGTCAGCTATGCGCGAAACGCCGATCCTCGCCAATCGCGCCCTCGCCATTTTCGCTTCGATGTGGAGCTGGGCCGCGCGCCTTGGCCACGTCGAGGCCGCGGCGAATCCTGCAAAAGGCGTCGAGCGATTCCGCGAGCAAAGCCGTCAGCGATTCCTAACGTCCGAGGAGGTTGCGCGGCTTGGCGAAGCACTCGACCGGATTGAGAAGAACAGCCGCATCGACTCCTATAGCATCGCGGCAATCAAGCTGTTGCTGCTGACCGGCGCTCGACTGCGCGAGGTTTTACATGCGCGATGGGAATGGGTCGATTTTGAGCGCAGGGCGATCTTTTTGCCGGACTCCAAAACGGGCGCGAAGCCGCTGCATCTCTCGGCGCCGGCGATGGCGATCCTTGCCGATCTGCAGCGGCTTGACGGCAATCCGTTCATCTTTCCTGGGCTGAAGCCTGGCGCGCCAAAGTCGGGCCTTTTCGACGCTTGGAAGATCGTTAGGCGCGAGGCCGGACTTGAGGGCGTCCGCCTGCACGACTTACGTCACAGCTTCGCAAGCTTCGGGGCGGGGGCTTCCCTTGGATTGCCGGTAATCGGGAAGTTGCTCGGGCACGCGCAAGCATCCACCACGGCGCGTTATGCGCATCTCGCGGACGATCCTCTGCAGCGCGCCGTTGACGCAATCGGCGCAACGATCGCGGCGGCGATGGACGGGAAGATCGGCGCCGACGTAACTCCGCTTCGCAAGAAGGCGAAATAATGCCGCGCAAGGTCTTTCGAGGAACCGGAATCACGGCCCGCGAGGGCATTGAATATGACGCCAAAGCGGGCGAATCGCCTCCGTTTGAAAACTGGAACGCCGCCATAAGGACGGCGGCCTGTTCGGGGCGATATCGCAAGAGGCGGCCCTGACATGCGAGAAAATATTGGAAGGCAAAGACGCGCGGCATGGCTATCCGGCGGAGGACAGTCCAGAAGATTTCGCTCGAAGGATTTCTAGGGCCTGTCATCAATTGAGGTATTGATCCTCACATAACCCTCCAGATTCCCAAGATTGGTTTTGCGTGATTCATAGGCGGTCGGCTGAATCGGAGGGGCCGACCGATGGCGCGTCGTCATTCT
>NZ_JBFWVN010000045.1:0-27994 GCF_050246715.1 Methylocystis sp. | reverse complement strand
TGTCCGATAATCTGCGCTTATCGGACATGATTCGAGAGGCCCGGATTGCCGGGCGTTTGGATCCGAAATCGGCCGCCAAGAGCCTGCCGAGGCGTCGGATTTTTCCGCCCGAAACGACGCCAAGGCCCAAACCAAGGCCAAAATGGGGACGCGATGGCCAATACGGACGATGAATTGGAAGACGGCGGCGCGTCGCTCATCGAACGGGCGGCGGCGCCCCATCTCGCCGCGCTCTCCGAAAAAGCCCGCGACTATGCCCGCAACGCCCGCTCCGACAACACCAGGCGGGCCTATGACGCCGATTGGCGGCAGTTTTGCGCCTGGCTGCGCCGGCAGGGGCTCGATCCCCTGCCCCCGGACCCGCAAACCGTCGGTCTCTATCTCGCCGCCTGCATGGCGGGCGGGAAGGGAAACGAGCCGCTTTCCGTCGCCACTTTAGAACGCCGGCTCTCCGGCATTTGTTGGCATTACCGCCAACGCGGCGAACTGCTCGACACGTCCGATCGGCATATATCGACGGTGCTCGCCGGCATTCGCCGCGCCCATGCCCGCCCGCCGATCCAGAAAGAAGCGATCTTCGCCGATGAGCTCCTCGCCATGTTGGCGACGCTCGACATGGACCTGCGCGGCATCCGCGACCGCGCCATTCTGGCGATCGGCTTTTCCGGCGGCCTTCGTCGCTCCGAGATTGTCGGCCTCGATTGCGGCCCCGACCAGAGCGAGGACGGAACCGGCTGGATCGAGATTTTTCCTCCTGGCGCGGATGTTTCGAGCCGCGGCAAAAGGACTGGCGCGGATATATCCAGCGCCAGCAACAATGAAGGCGGCGCGGTGCTGCAGATTTCCGGCAAGACCGGCTGGCGCGAGGTCGAAATCGGCCGCGGCTCCCGCCCCGAAACCTGTCCCGTCGCCCTGCTCGAGACCTGGATGCGTCTCGGCCGGATCAGCCATGGTCCCCTCTTCCGCCCGATCGCCCGCAAGAACGGCGGCGTGTCGGCCGACCGGCTCACCGACAAACATGTCGCCCGGCTGGTCCAGAAAACCGCGCTCGCCGCCGGCATTCGTGGCGATCTCTCCGAGGGCGAAAGGCGCCTCGCCTTTGGTGGCCATTCTCTGCGCGCCGGTCTCGCCTCCTCCGCCCAGGTCGAGGAGGCCCATGTGCAAAGACACCTCGGCCACGCCTCGGCTGAAATGACGCGTCGATACCAGAGGAAACGCGATCGTTTCAGTGTCAATCTGACCAAGGCGGCTGGTTTGTAGCTGGCGGACGCCGCCGGTCGCTCACTTGCGACGCGCAACTCACGCTGCCGCCGCGGCACCAACGCCACGAAAGCGCGGTTTTGCTGTCGATCGATTAAATTTGATTCTCTATTTGACGCACACGTCTTGCGGAGATACCCCTTTGGGGTATATTGCGCCGATGAAAAGCGCGTCGCTGATCACCGTTGTCGAGACGGCGCCCTATCTGGCCGACGCGGCACAACTTATGGACGAAGCCGAAAGGATCGAAGTGGTCAACGCAGTTGCCGCTGACCCTCAAGCAGGAGACGTGATCCCCGGCACATGCGGCCTGCGAAAAGTTCGCATTCCGCTGAAAGGCCGGGGAAAACGAGGCGGCGCGCGGCTCATCACCTTTTTCCACGACGCAGACATGCCGGTGTTTCTCATCGCGGTCTACGCCAAGAATGTGCAAGGCGATCTCGACACCAGGCAACGCAAAGCGGCGACAGCGCTCACCACGGCAATTCGCGCCCAGTTCGGGAGGTAGCGGGTATGGACAGCAAGGATTTCGGTAAGCTGATTGCGGGCCTCGAAGACGCCCTGGCTTACGCAAAAGGACGTAAAAGCCCTGGCGCGCGAGAACATCGCGTCAAGGTCGATCGCACGTTCATTGCGGAAACGCGTCTCAAGGCGGGTCTGACGCAGGAAGAATTTGCAAAGGTCACCGGCGCGTCTCTGGGGACGGTGCGCAAATGGGAACGCGGAGAGCGGTCCCCGTCGGGCGCGGCTGGAATGTTGGTGCGAATTCTTGCGCGCGATCCGGCCTTGGTGATCAAGGAGGCGGGTCTTGCGAAGACAGTGACCCGCCGGCGTTCGAGCCGGTCCGACAAAGCCGCATGACACGACGCACGAAGGGAACTACGGGCCTAGCTCGCTCAGAAAATCGGGCGTGGGACGATGTCTACGCGCGCGACGCCTGGATCGAAAGCGTCCCAGGAATCAACAAGGGCGGCGCGCCGGTTATCAAGGGCACACGCATCACGGCGCACGCCGTTGAAGCGCGGTTGTCGCATGGCGACAGTCTCGACGAAATCGCCGCCGAGAACCCTGATTTACCGTGTGAGGCTTTCGAGGCCGCCGTCCTCTTCGCCAAAGCGCATCCCCTCCGTGGCTGAGCCCACATTGCGGCTTGGCGAGCGGGGAAATCCGATGGGCGCAATGTTCGACCACTCTTTGGATTTCAACCGGCAACGCCAGCCGGCGCTTCATTGGCTGTCCGCGCCCGATTAAGGCTCCAATGGCTCCGCGAATGGCGGCAATTGGCCATAGGTGGCGGCGGCGGTTAGCGCCTGCGCGGCGATGTCGCCCGCGCGGATCAAGAGATCGGCTGACGCCGCCTTGCCCTCCGCCGCCAATGGGCCAAGTTCGATGATTTTGACCAGCGCGTCGGAAAGAATGGCGAGTTGGGTCGTCGTGTCGGTCATCGCGTCCGCGCTCCCTTGATCGGCAACGATAATCGCCAAATCCACAGCAAGGAAACCCGGCCCTGAAATCTTCGATCATCCCGCCTGTCTCCGCGCGCGCGCCGCCTTCGCCGCCTTGCCGCGCAGTAACGCCATCAGCACCGGGCCAAGTGAGAATTCTCCTTCCCGCGCCTTGGCGGTCAGCACCCGCAAATAGCCGCCGGCGGATTTGATTTCCGCGCCCCGCTGCAGAATCGCGGCGATGACGATCGAGGCGTCATGCTCGCCCAAAACGTCGAGCGCCTGTTTCCAGGCATCGGGCGAGACGCCCAGCGCCGAGCGCACGATCGCCGCGGCGTCAATGAGATCCCTCCAGCAGGAAATCTCGCCGCTCTTGCCGTAATCGACGATATCGGGACAGGCTTGCAGCACCATGCCCAGCGGATAGGTTCGAGATGGTGATGCTTGCCGTTCGCCGAGACCTGCACTGGGAGCCTCCGTTTCTTGATCCCCTCCCCTATCGGCATTCGCCTCTCTCGACATTGGGCTGGACGTTTCGGCCCTACCTTCTTGAAGGTCAGGTTCAAGATCAGGAATGTTTGTGATTTGATTCTGTATGTGGCGCTCATTTTGAGACTCATTGGCGCTTCTTTTTTGCTGTTTTACGTGTCTTTCCAACAGATTCTGGATTTCGAACGCAAAGGAGCCGAGCTCGCCCGCCAAGGTCTCTAGCTCGCCCCTCCCGAGGCTGCGTGAATAGCTCTCTGAGAGGGCCTGGTAGCGCCGGTAAAGGCCTTCCCAGTCGCCGACCTCCTGCCCGTCGATCACTAGCGGCGCGAAGCACACCCCCTCCTCCATGCCGGTCTCGATCATCTTGACGATGTCGCGACGAACGAGCGTGATCTTCTCGCGCAAGAGCGCGATGGCGCGGTTCTCAATGCGCACTTCCTCGGCGAGGTTTTCGATCTCGGCCGCACGCGCGACCAGCGGCGTCAGATCGAAGCCGAAGGCTTCCGCGATTTCGCCGCCCTGCCCGCGCCGCGCGAAGCGTTTGCCGTTCGGCGAGTCACGCCGGATGACAAGCCCCGCTTCGATGAGCGACGCAAGATGTCGGCGCAACGTCGCCGGGGCCATGCCATGGGCGCGGATCGAGAGCTCCCGGTTCGACGGAAACACCACGATCCCGGGATATGGCGCATCCCCCTGCGTCGCTTCGACCTCTGGAAGCGTCAGCGCCGTTTCCTGGTGGAAACTGAGCAAGGCATGCAAGACCGATAGCGCCCGGTCGGTGACGCCAAGCGGGCCCTTGGCTTCGGTGAGCGCCCGAAACAGCCGCCATTTATGCACGACGGTCTCGGACGCGTCGGGGTTTGCCGCGAAGTCTCGCGTCGCCGCCTGCGCCGCCACCATGGCGAGCGACAGCGGCCGCCGCCCAAAGGGCGTCGTTGAATATGTGCGCATGATCCTTTGCCTCGTTCAGGCAAAAGAAATCCGCTCGCCGAAACGGCACCGACTCTTGACAGCGATTCGCGGAAGTGTGATTCTCTAGGTGCGAACTATGAGAAGGGCTTCCGGGCGATGTTTCGGGGGCCTTTTTCTTTTGTCGTAACCTCTATCGTTGTTGGCGAAACGCTTAACTCGTCACTCGGCGAGCATCTCAGGAGCAGCGCGTGCGCACCCTTTGCTCGCAACAAAACTAATCGTCGTGCTGACTGACCTGAAACGCCTTTAGCAAGGCTGGCAGTTGCGCCACGATGTAAGCGCCGAACTCGGCGTCGACCGACTTGTCAACATTGATTCGCAACCATCCCGCATCTTCATCGACCCGCGCGATCTTTCGTCCATCATGATCGATCCATGATGTCGTTTTCGCCGGCAGGTTCTTGGTGGCGAGCGCCGCAAAAACGGCAGCGAAGCGCGAATCAGAGTCGAGCGGCGCAAACTCCGCCTCGTTACAAATTCGCGCCCACACCTTGCTCGCCCGCGGCACCTTAAGATGCTCGGCAAGGTCCATCCAACGGCGCCGACCGGCTTTGGGTGCTGCCCCGATCGCTTTCACGAGCTCGTCCGGCAAAGCCTTGCGACATGAAATCAGCCGCGACAATTCCGTCTTGTCTACGGCGAGGGAGGCCATGATTGTGTCGCGGCCAAATCCTCGCTCTTCGAGTGACGCCGCGAAGGAGGCGCGCTCGATAAAGGATAGATCGCGACGGGCGCTGTTCTCCTGGCCTTGCGCGATCACGAGTTCGTCATCGGTCAGGCTGCGAACGACCGCCCTCACACGCTGCCCCAATTCTAGCAGCGCGCGCAAACGCCGGTGGCCATAGGCGATCTGGTAGCGCCCGGAAACCTCTGGGTGAGGTCGAACTAGTATCGGAACCTGCTGCCCATGAGTGCGGATGGACGAGAGCAACGACGCGCGGTCTGCTTCGCTTTCATCGAGGCGATCCGTCACGAATGAGGCATCGACAAGCGAAGCATCAATTTCGATGACGTCCGCCCCGGAAAGTAATCTTTTTTCGAGCGCCTTCGCCGCGTCGATATCCGCTGAAATCCGCTCCAAAGATCGGCCCATGGCGCCGACCGCGCCCCTATTTCCGAGTGTCGGCGGCGGGTGACGGGTAGTCACACTCTCCGGGTTGACCGCGGTCAACTCCTCATCGTCCAAGCCCAGCAAGAGGTTTTTGCGCGCCATGCCTACCTTCCCCAAGCCGTTCTGATAAGTCCCTCGATTTCTCCGTTTACCGCGGCCAGAGCTTCAACCGCACGGTCATATGTTGCCCGCGTAAACTGCTCTCGCGAAACTTCGTAGAGCGTTTGTTTGGTGATGCCTGCGTCGGAAATTGCCGTGCTCTTCACCATCGACGATGTCAGCACCCGCTCGCCAAAAATTGAGCGCATGAACGCGACCATTTGGGTCTGCGGCCCGTCGGTTGGCTCGAACCGAGTCACCAGGTAACGCATCCAGTCATACTCCATGTTGCCGCCCGCCTTAGCGACAACAGCAAGAAGGTCTGAGGTCATAATCAAAAATTGACACATCGACATGAGGTCGAGCATCTGCGGATGCACCGTGATCAGTACCGCTGTCGCCGCGCAAAGAGCGGAAAGCGTCAGAAATCCGAGCTGCGGTGGGCAATCCAGGACGACCACATCATAGTCGTCTGCAACGGATCCTAGTGCTTGTGCGACGCGCGCGAAGAATAGGGCATCCCCCTGCTTTTTTTCCGCGAGGGCCTTCGGGCTCTCATGCTCGAACTCCATGAGTTCGATGTTGCCGGGAATAATGTCGAGCCCCGGAAAATAGGTCCGCCGGATAATCTCCTTAAGTTCACGGCGCGCGTTGTCGTAGCGGATCGCGCCGTACAAAGTTTCATTCTCGCCAATATCAAACTCTGGCTGATAGCCGTGCAGTGCAGACAGGCTCGCTTGCGGATCGAGGTCGATCGCCAGAACGCGATAGCCGTACAGAGCAAGGTATTGCGCCAGATGCGCTGCCGTCGTGGTCTTGCCAGAACCACCTTTAAAATTGGCGACCGATATGACCTGAAGGTGCTCGCCGTTGCCCCGTCTCGGCAAATACCTTCGTCCTGCCTTTCCACCTTCATCAAGAAAGACGCGTAACGCCTGAATATCTTCGAACGAATAGGAGCGCCGGCCGGTCGGGCTCGTCTCGGGCTGCGGCCCCTTGCCATCTAATGAGAGTTGTCGAAGGTAGCCATCATTGATGCCGATGAGTTTTGCCGCTTCCCCGGAGGAAAACCGACGCAGGGTCTTGCGCGCTTCCGGCGGAAACAGCTTCTTTCGATGCGCCAACAATTTTGCCGATAATTGGCGCGCATCGCCCGCGATCACCTCGTGAATATCGGAAAGCGAGGACGGCTGGATGGCGGGTTGGGGTGCCACGGATCAGGCTCGTAGTTACGGTTTAAGATGAAACCCACAGGTGATTTCGTGGCAAGTAGGCCCGATTCTCCAACTCTCCGCAAGAAAAAATGAGTTAACGAATGATTAACGCAGACTGCGGGTCGTCGGAGAACATGTTGACCGCGGTCAACAAAGGGCGACCGCTTTAGATCTTAAACCGAGACCGCAGCCCTCATTTGAACCGCCACACCGGAATTCCCATCTTGCGCGCCTTGTCCGCGAGATTCTCGACGATGCCGGAACCGGGGAAGACGATCACGCCGATCGGCAATGTCTCGAGTATCACGTCATTGCGCTTGAAGGGCGCGGCGTTCTTGTGACGGCTCCAGTCCGGCTTGAATGCGACTTGGGGAACCTTGCGATTGTCCGCCCAGCAGGATGCGATCCGCTCGGCGCCCTTGGAACCGCCGCCATGCAGAAGAACCATGTCGGAATGCTTCGCCTGGACCTTGTCGAGAGCGTCCCAAATCCGCCGATGATCGTTGCACTCGGCTCCGCCGGCGAAAGCGATCCGATGTCCGCGCGGCAAGAGAACTTGCGTCTCGGCGAGTTTCTTGGCGTTGAGGAAATCGCGGCTGTCGATCATTGCAGCCGTCAGCGCGCGGTGATTGACCTTTGATCCGGAGCGTGGACGCCAAGCCGAACCGGTTTCCACGGAATAGAGTTCGCCGAGATGGTCGCGGAAGAATTCAAAAGCGTTGCGTCGCTCGGTGAGCATCAGCCCTTGCGCGATCAAACGCTCCAATTCGACCGAGCGAATTTCCGAGCCGTCCTGTTCGGCTTGCGCGCGACGCTGCGCGGTTTCGTTATCGTCGAGCTCGCGGTCGATACGATCCGCCTTTCGATGAAAGAGATTGACGAAGGACCAGAGTAGGTCGGGCAGGTCGGCTTCGAGCCGGGTGTTGAGAAAGAGACTTGAAAGCGATTCGACGGCGGATTCGAGGGCCATTGACACAGAGTCGGAAGAGGGGAGGGGACGCGGATCCGGCTCGTCGTCAAAGGGGCGATAGCCGTGCAGGGCGAGTTCATCGAGGAGATATGACGAGGGCGATTCGTTTGGACCGTCGTGGGGGAAGGGCGTGATGTCGACATCCATGGCGTTGCACTTTCGCTTCAAGGCCGCGCCGATCGCGGCCTGACAGCGATCCCGAGCCACGGGCGGATCGCGTCGCACCCGAAGGGCCGCAGCAAGGCGAAGGACGCTTCCCGATGACTTGTTTGCTCCGCGCGGAATGCCCGGCTCTTGCGCCGGGCAGGGGAAAGAAGTCATCGGGAAGCGTTGCGGCAAGCGAGCCGGTTGTGGCGTCATCGCTGCTCTTTCAGGCCGGCGCGCGGCCCTCTACGCAAAATGCATCTGCCGCAGACGATCGGCTCGGCAACGCCCACGACGATCGGCCTTCGCGCCAATATCCGAAATCCCGCAGTCGCTGTAAGAACGTCGCGATGCCGCCGAAAAAAACCCTCACCGTGAACAACCTCGAAGCGCTCGGCGTCGAGCGGCTTGCTGAGCTCCTGATCGAGATCGGCGACACGAACGCCGCCGTCAAACGCCGTTTGCGGCTCGAACTCGCTGGCGCGCAAAGTCCGGCCGAAGTCGCGCGCGAAATCCGCAAGCGCCTAAAAGTGATCGCCCGCGCCCGCAGCTTCGTCGACTGGCAGAACCGGCGGGGGCTCGTCGAGGATCTGCAGACGCAGCGACGCGCTATCGTGGATCACGTCGGCAAAACCGATCCCAAAGAAGCGCTCGACCTGATGTGGGGTTTTATGGCGCTGGCGTCATCCGTCTTCGCGCGCTGCGACGACAGTAGCGGAACGGTGATCGACATTTTCCACGACGCCGTGAACGATCTCGGTCGGCTGGCGGAAGCCGCCACAGGCGATACGACAGAATTGGCCGATCGCGCATTTCAGGCCTTGCTCGACAATGACTATGGCCAGTTCGATCATCTCATCCCCATACTCAGCGCGGCTCTCGGCGATGCAGGCCTCGAACATCTGAAGCAGCGCTTCCTCGCCCTGTCAAAGGAGCCGGTGACAAAACTGGCCGAGCATGAGCGGCGGAAGATCGGCTGGTCGACGGACGGTCCAATCTATGAAGCCGAAGTCGCCAATCGTCATCGCGTCCACGTCATCGACATCGCATTGAGGGACATTGCTGACGCACAAGGTGACGTGGACGGCTTCATCGCGCAATATGATCCCGAGACGCGAAAGGTTTCGCGCATTGCCGCCGAAATTGCTGAACGGCTCCTTGGAGCCGGCCGCGCGGCGGAAGCTCTAAAGGCGCTCGAAGCGGCGGAGCACCGGCGCGCGGGCTTGCCGGAATTCGAGTGGGAAAATGCGCGCATCGCCGCGCTGGACGCTCTTGAGCGCAGCAACGACGGACAGGCGGCACGCTGGTCTTGTTTTGAGCGATTTCTGTCGGAACGACATTTGCGCGATTATCTGAAACGGCTTCCCGACTTCGAAGATATCGAGGCCGAAAGTGGCGCTCTCGATTACGCGGAGAATTTTGCAAATTTCTCGGCGGCTCTGATGTTCCTAGCGTCATGGCCTGCGCTGGATCGCGCAGCGAAACTCGTAATGGCGCGCGCCGAGGAATTAAATGGCGATGAGTACGAAGTACTGACTCCCGTCGCCAATGCGTTGGCCGACAAACATCCTTTGGCGGCCACCGTGGCCTTGCGCGCCATGATCGAATTCTGTCTCGATCATGCCCGCTCCAGCCGATACAAACACGCGGCGCGTCATTTTCTGGAATGCGCCAGTCTCGCGTCTTCGATTGCGGATTTCGGCAAATGCGAGACTCACGAGACTTTCGCCACGAAACTTCGTGGCAAGCACGGCAAGAAGAGCTCGTTCTGGAGCCTTGTGACTTGAGACTGTTTGTGCGACCTCGGAACCCGAAAGCAGAGGTCTGGTCTTGCTGGGAAAGCGGTCACTGCGCGAGTCGCACGGCGTGACCGCGACGCGCCAGAAGCGGACCTCTGTGAGAAATGGAGATAGATCGGAAATCTAGGCAGCTGAAAGGTGAATTGCACAGAGGAGAGCGAGGTCGTAAGGAAGTTGCCGGACGCACTTGCCTTCAAGTCAATGACAACCAGGCCAAGATCAACAATCGAGATTTTTCGTGTTCCCTTGTCAAAGGATCAGCTGCGCAGCGTTCCTGTAGACGACAGAAATTTGTTATTGCTGGCTAGTCATGCTGTTAATCAACTGTCTGTTCTTCGAAAGATTCTCGTCTTCTCAACCAATCACGATTCGAAGAGCGAATTAGAAAACACTCTGAGCGCGGCTCAGTCGCTGATGGTTTCCCGCTTTTTGTTCGGTACGCTTGCGGAGACCTGGGAAATGATCAAGCGCCCAGTCAATCAGCGTCTAATTGGAAAGGACTACGCTAGAGAAATTGAACCTGACGGCGTCGTGGCTTACGAAAAACTAAAAAAACACTTTGGCGAAACAAACCTGTTGCACCTGATACGGAATCAGGTGGCTTATCATTACCCCGAGAATGCAGAACTGGCGGCAGCGTTTGAGGAGGTGCCAGACGACGAGGATTGGGCATGGTACCCCTCCGACACGACCGACAATTCATACTACCTCGCGTCCGACTTCGTTATATCGACCCATATCCTCAAGCTGACCGGTGAGCCCGATATGGAGAGCGCGGCTAAAAAAGTCTTGGGGCTGGCTGTGCCGGTGTCGAACGACCTTATCGACTTCCTACTTTACGTCATGCGAGCGATTGTCACACGGCATCTTGATGTCAAACTTCTCGCTCCTCAACGTGGGGAAGGCGTCACCTTTGAAAATGTTCCAAATTTCTTCGAGGTCACGATTCCTTTTTTCACTTTCAGGGACAAATGAAACGTCGCGCCGAATTCCGTTTGTAGCGCGCCCGAAATCCAGACTGAATTTAGCGAGGGTTGGCCGCGACTCACGACCTGCCCTTCATCAACCGCTCCTTCGCGCCATTTCCAGACCTACATTCAGGTCCGGTAATGGGCCTTTTCCGAAAAGAGAAAGTCGAAAGTGACTTCTCTGAGGCACATTTCATGAGAGCGAAATGCCTTCCTACTATAACGTGCGTCCTATTTTTCTGTATATCCCTCGTCATTGCGGAAATACATGAACCCCTCGCTTTCGAAATGGAATTTAATCGAGGCCGCTTTAAATATCTCACAGTGCGCTACGTCTGCGTCTTCCAAGTTAAAAAGGGCCAGATTGAAACCATCTTCGGTGAGTAAGCTCTTGTAAACGAGCCCATCAAAGCCTTCAGATTTGAACAGTTCAGCGAGTATCTGTGTTGGTAGATATTCTTTTGACTCGTCGTCTCGACTCACTGGGGTAGCAAACGCCCGATCAATCGCCATCCATATGCCATCTTCTCTGGGACGCGTATGGTCTAGGATGACGGTCTTGAAGGCATCCATCGAGTGGTACTTTGAGCAATCGATGACATTCAAATCGCGGCGGATTTTCAACCGAGCGACAGATATCATCGCACCAATCCAGGGACGGACCTCTGCGAGGGCAGTGTCGCGCGTCGTTGCCAGGTAGAGGCATGGAATACCTCGTGGGTTGGCTCTGCCTTCGTTCTGCCAATTAGAAATTGGCTTCATGGCCTCTTGACCATAGGGGCAGGGGCGCGGCCAAGAGACATCAATGTCATCGCCCTCATGGGTCACCATCTCGTACTCGCATCCTAGGCGAGCGCGCCAAAAAATATCTCCCTGTGAAATTGTCTGCTTGCGGTTTCCGCTAGAGGCAAACACTTCGTCGAGGAAATCATTTGCGCCTTTGGACCTGACATAGCGCAAATTAGTTTTCACCGATTCCGCAAATTGGCGATAGCTTTCGTTCCCACGCCACGCGGGTCCCAAAGGATTATTTGCCACCTGTGTCATGGTAGCTCCAACCTCCAGGCAAGTAGTAGTAGAGCCGCCTAAATCGGAAAAGTTCAAGGGCCTGAGTTGAGATCATAGTCGCAGACCAGGCAGTGCGAATGTCGTGGATGGGTCAGACCGAGACTTTAGCGACACCTATCAAGAGCGTCTGCTTTCTTCGAACTCCGACATTGGCAGTGATTTCGCTAACCGGAACCGTAGGCATTCCAGTCCCGTATGCCGTAGTTCGTCGTTGAAATCCTTGCCTTGCGAAACAATCATTCCAACTCGGACGCCCTCCGCCTCAGCGCGTTCGGAAAGCTTCCGCGCGCCGTTCCGTCCGGCTCGATCATTGTCCACGGCAATGATCAAACGACGCACGCCGGCCGGAATTTCCCATGCGGCAAGATGGGCTGCCGAGAGCGCCGCGACCATTGGGAGATGCGGCGCGACGCTTTTGAGCGAGAGTACGGTTTCGATCCCTTCTCCGATGATCGCGAATTGATCAATCGCGCTGAAGCGAACGCCGTTACCGAGAATCGCGCCAAGCGAACGCCGCGGCGAAACGACATTCGCTTTGTCGTTCTTTTCTGGATCGAGAAACGTTCGATGAACTCCCCTGATCTCGCCCTTATGATCGGTGACGGCGGCGACAAGTGCCGGCAATTTGCGCGGCGGCGAATTTCGACGCTCGCGATAGATCAGCGCCGGAAGGTAGCGCAGCGGCGCATCGTTTAGATCAGCGCTGATTTTCCGCGCGCGCAGATAGGCCTCGGCCTTTGTTCCAATAATCGGCTGCGACGCCGCCCAGATTTTACGTGCGAGCGAGATCGTGTTGCATTCGCTTGAGTTGCCATCACGATTCTCTGTCGTTCTCTCGCGCGGCGACTGCAAAAAGCGCCGCGCCTCGTCGAACGTGTCGCGAAAGGATACGAGACCTTCTCGCGCTCGAATGAGGTCGAGGAGATCGCCATGTTCAGAGGTGGCGGAATCGGTCCAGCGGCCTCGCGCGCCCTTGCCAAAGAGCGGCCCCTTCAGCCGCACATAGAGACTGCGGCCAGCATTGTTGTTCACGTCACCGACGACCCAGTAATTGCCGCAGCGACGACCGTTCGAAAGATAATGCTTGCAGACGGCCTCGACATGTTCGGCGAGGCTACAGGACAGAGTCCGGGCGGGGCTTTCCATGATCGCTTCCCGCTCTTTTAAGAATTCACGCGAGTCGCGGGCGCGACGCGGAGCAGGGGATAGAGGGCAAGAAGCTTCTCGACGATTTTTGAGGCCTCATCGCCGAGCGGCACGAAGAGCCGCAGCTTCCAGGCGATGATTTCGGAAAGGAGACCCTGCGCCTTCAGCCGGTCGACCATCGTATCGGAGAACTCTAAGAGTTCGAGCCGATGCCGGTTCATCACGAGCGCGCGCTTGAGGACCAGCCCCTCCGCCAGAACGAGCCCCGCGCCGTCCTGCATGACGGCGGCGATGGCGGCGATTGGCGCGAGGGCAGGGGCGCCAGCGCCCGCCGTCTCAAGGAGCGCGGCGGCGCTTGCCGGCGAAACCAGCCGGCCAATGACACGTTCGCCGTGATCTGACTGCAAGCGGTAGACCCGCGCCGCCTCATCCGGAAGCCGGTTCCAGACCGGAAGCAGCAGGCCGGTCACGATATGAAACGTGCTCTCCGCCAGTTCGGGGAGCGATTCAACTTCATTCTCCCACACCCTCCGAAATTCTTCTGAAGATGCGTCGCGCCAATGCGAGCGTTCCAGCGCTTCGACCGTGATCACATCGGCATGGGTCGGCCGCAGCAGGCGAACCCGCGGCTGAACCGAACCGTCGTCCTGCATCAGCGCCGTCGCCGGCAGTTTGACGGCGGCGCGACCCGATTGATCGTTGATCACCAGCCGCGATTTTTGCGAGGCGGTGGCATAGTCGAACGCTTCGCCCAGCGTCGTGATCCGCGTCTTGTCCTTGCGCTGAATCGTCAGCAGCTGCGTTTCCGCGCCGCTCTTGCCATGGACAGCAATGGCCTGGCGATTGGTGACAACGAGACTTTCGGCAAGAACCGTCTCGACGCCGACATCAAAGACGCCGGCCTGGATCGCCGCCTCGACCTGCGCCGCCATCAGCCCCTCGAACACCTCGAAGAGGAGATTCTGCAGCGCGATCGGCAAAGCGAGGATACGGTTGAGGAAAGTCGAGATCGGCGGCAATTCTTCCTTGAGGCTGCCGTCCTGGTCGGTGAGGTCGAGCCCGGTCGCTTCCGAAAAGCGCGTCAGTGAACAGCCTTCGACCTTGCCGGCGAAGACGAGCTGATAGAGCCGGCGGAGCGCCGCGCGTCCGTAGGGCGATTCGAGATTGTCCTCCGGCCGGAACAGGCCCTGGCCGCCGGTCTGGCGCTGGCCCCTCGTGATGGCGCCGAGCGTGTCGAGCCGCCTCGCGATCGTCGAGAGAAAGCGTTTCTCGCCCTTCACATCGGTCGCGACCGGACGGAACAATGGCGGCTGCGCCTGATTGGTGCGGTTGGTGCGCCCAAGTCCCTGAATGGCGTTATCCGCCTTCCAGCCGGGTTCGAGCAGATAGTGGACGCGCAACCGCTGATTCTTCGCGTTACGCTCGGCGTGATAGGAGCGGCCCGTGCCCCCGGCATCGGAAAAGACGAGGATGCGTTTCTCGTCATCCATGAAGGCCTGCGTCTCGCCAAGATTGGCCGAGGCTGGCCGGTTCTCGACGCACAAGCGATCCGAACCGTCCGCATTGGTCTTGCGCACGATCCGCCGCGAACGGCCGGTGACCTCGGCGACCGTCTCGGCGCCAAAGCGCTGCACGATCTGATCGAGCGCCCCCAGCACGGCGGGAAGGGCGGCGAGATGTTCGATCAGACGATTGCGGCGCTCCATAGCCTCACGCGACTGGACGGGATTGCCGTGCTCATCGACGACCGGCCGAGAATGAAGATCGCCATTCTCGTCGGAATAGACTTCGAAGAGCTGGGTCGGGAAGGAATGGGCGAGATAGTCGAGAACATATTCGCGTGGGGTGATGTCGCAGGAAAGATCGCCCCATTCGGACGACGGGATTTCGGCGAGGCGGCGCTCCATCAAGGCTTCGCTGGTCGAGACAATCTGGATGACGGCGGCATGGCCGGCCTCCAAATCTTGCTCGATTGCAGCGATGAGGCTCGGGACCTTCATCGCGGTGATCAGATGATTGAAGAAGCGCTGCTTGTTGGATTCGAAAGCCGAGCGCGCGGCGCTCTTGGCGTTACGATTATAGGCCTTGCCGCCCTCGCCGGTGATGTTTGCCGTCTCCAGCGCCGCGGTGAGATTATTGTGAATGATCTCGAAGGCGCCGGCATAGGAATCATAGATACGGATTTGCTCATTTGAGAGCTGGTGCTCCAGCATCTCGACCTCGACCCCCGCATAGGAGAGGGCGCGCGACGCATAGAGTCCGAGGGCCTTGAGATCACGCGCCAGCACTTCCATGGCGGCAATGCCGCCGGCCTCCATCGCCGCGACAAAATCCTGTCGCGTCGCGAAGGGCATGTCGGTCGAGCCCCAGAGCCCGAGCCGCGTGGCGTAGGCAAGATTGGCGACGGTCGTCGCGCCGGTGGCCGAGACATAAAGGACGCGGGCGTCGGGGAGGGCGTTTTGTAGCCTGAGGCCCGCACGCCCCTGCAGCGAGGCGGCCTTCTCGCCGCGCTCGCCCTTCTCGCCAGCCGCATTGGCGAGGGCGTGCGCCTCGTCGAAGACGATCACGCCGTCGAAATCGGCTCCGAGCCAGTCGACGATCTGTGCAAGGCGCGAAGCCTTCAGTGCGCCATCACGGCCCTGACGTTCATCCGACCGCAGGGTCGAATAAGTCGTGAAGAGAATCCCCTCAGCAAGATGGATCGGCGCGCCTTGCTTGAAGCGGGACTGTGGGACGACCTGCAGCTTCTCCTGCCCCAGCGCCGCCCAGTCGCGCTGCGCATCTTCCAGCAGCTTGTCGGATTTCGAGATCCAGAGGGCCTTGCGGCGGCCTTTCAGCCAATTGTCGAGAATGATGCCCGCGACCTGACGCCCTTTACCGGCGCCTGTGCCATCGCCGAGATAATAGCCGCAGCGAAAGCGGACCGCCTTCTCGCCGTCGTCCGGCGCGGCGGAAACCGTGTCAAAACTTTCAGTGACGAGAAACGAGCCGGCGAGAAGGCCGCTATGGGCTTCGCCGGCGTAGATGACGCTCTCGAGCTGCGCGTCGGAAAGGAGTCCGGACTCGACGACGCTCTTTGGCAGATGCGGCCGATAGCTTGGCTTTGGCGGCGCGACCGGAGCCATTGCGGCGGATTGAACGAGCGTCGTTGGATGCGGCTTTGCGCCCTCGATTGCAATCGATTGCACGGCGTAGGGCTCATAGAGCCCGGCGCTGAGCGCGCCGCCCTCGAGCGCTTTCCAGTCGCGGAGCTGATAGGCGAGTTCGACGATCTCGGAAGACACGCGCGGGGCAGGGATCGGAATGACGCCGACGTTTTGACGCGCAGCATCCGGAAGAGCGAGAGGTCGCGCGGCGCGACGGGTTGCAACAATCGACGTGAATGGCTTCGCGGTCGAACCGACGCTGGACTGGACTGGCGACTTGCTATTGCCCTGCGCTTCTGAAGCAAGGGAAGGGCGCGGCGGAATCTCCCGCTGCACCAGAGCAAGCAGTTCCGAAAAATCGGCGCCCGGACCGAAGCCAGCGACAAATTCTTTCGGGTTCTCCGCGGGCGTTTTGTCGAAAACCGTCAGCCGGCTTTCGACGCATGTCCCATGTCGTGCGAAAAATCCGCGAGAGAGAGAGGCGGTGAACACCAGCCGACCCTGTTCTTGCAAACGCTCGAAATATCCGCGCCAGCTTTTCGACGTCGGCGCAAAGCTTTCGCCCGTGATGGCGACGAGCCGGCCGCCAGCGCGAAGTCGCGAGAGAGACGCGCGAATATGTTCGAAAGTCGCCGCCGCATGCCGTCCCTCGATCAGTGGCGAGACGGAGAAGGGCGGATTCATCAGCACGACGCTGGGGACAAGACCAACATCGAGGCGATCATGCAGCTGCGCGCCGTCGAAGCGACTGACTGGCGCTAAGGAAAACAGCAGCTTCAGCAGATCGGCGCGCGTCTCGCCCCATTCATTGAGGATAAGCGTCGTTCCGGCGAGTTCGGCGAAAATCGCCAGCATCCCAGTCCCGGCGGAGGGCTCGAGCACGACGTCGCCGGAGCTGAACCCCGCCGCAAGACATGCGACATAGGCGAATTCCAGTGGCGTCGAGAATTGCTGCAGCGCGTGACTTTCTTCCGAGCGCCGCGTTTCGCTCGGCAGCATCGCGCCGATTTTCTTGAGCATCGCGAGAATGCGCGCCGGATCGTTCGCCGCACGCGCAAGCATTGCCGGCCCATAGCGGCGCAGGAACAAGACCTGAGCCGCCTCTATCGCCTCATAAGCGTCTTTCCAGCACCATGCCCCTTGCGCGTCGCT
The DNA here is from genome assembly GCF_050246715.1 of Methylocystis sp. NCBI lineage: Bacteria > Pseudomonadati > Pseudomonadota > Alphaproteobacteria > Hyphomicrobiales > Methylocystaceae > Methylocystis > Methylocystis sp. The sequence continues at coordinate 11,011 of NZ_JBFWVN010000045.1, read as the reverse complement.
CGCGCCGAATGCGCCTTCCATCGCGGCGCGCAGGGCAGGGGCGTCGATGACGCTCCCCTTGGCGAGACGGACGACGAGCGTCTGCGCCGCCATCACGAGCGCATGGGGCTTGTCTGCCGAAATGAAGGAAAGTTCGGATTGTTCGCGGGGCGTTTCGGCAACGGCGAGGATCGGGCTCATCAATTGTCTCCGGGGTAACGGCCCGGGACGCTCTCTCTTCCTGCTCCGGGCTCGCCCTCCCGGCAAAGCCCTCTGCCTCTTCTCTCCCTCAGCCTCGCCCGCACGCCCGCCATCTAAAGGCAAGCGGTCCAAACATCGCGCTGATCCGCGATAGATCGCCGCTCATCACCGCTCGCACATAGCCAGCCAGCGCCGCCGGCTCATCAAGCAACGCCAGCGGCGCGAAATGATTTCTGCCGCCCTCATAGTCGCGCCTGCCGCTGCAGTTACGGATCAACACGCCGCTATCGGCGCCAGTCGCAGGCTGCAAAATCTGGATATAGACGCTCTCGCCATGCACAATGATTTCGCCGGAGACGGCGACCCCGCCAAGGCAACTGCGGATATCGAATGAATTTGGCGGAAGCCGTAGTTCTTTTGCGAGCGCGCGCAAGGCGGCGCGTCCTTTCCGGTGAAACAGTTTCTTCCGCGTGCCGTCATAGGCGCAGCGCCGATACCAATCGAACATTTTCATCTCCTCAAAACAAAATGAGCCCGCCGGGTAGGGCGGGCTCGTGAAGCTACGGGACGCTTAAAAATTTGCGCCGGACTATTCGGCGGCCACCGAAATCATCGGTTCCGCCTCGCCCTCGGCAAGAAAGGCGGGAAGATCGTCGTGACCGCCGGACGGCGCTTCTTCGCCGATTTCCGCGCGCTTTGCCTCGATCGCCGGGGCGTCGAAATTTTGCGTTCGCAACATTTCGGGTAACCAGCCGCTGCCATCGAGGAGGCGCTCGGCTTCTGCCGCCATATCGGCTTTCTTCAGGTGTTCGATCATTTGCGCCGTTGCCTCGCCCTTCGCTTCGCGGACAGCGGCTAGAATCCCCGTCTTCGTCACTTTCCCGAAATAATTCTCGACTGTCGGCCTCCAAAAATCTCGCATGTCGAGCGTGAGATGTTCGGCGAGATGGTCGGCGTGATCAAATGCGGCGTTGCGCCGTTCATGCGGGAGATAGAGCGCATTGACGCCAGAGCCGACACAGAAGGCGAAAAGCGCTGCGCGATCTTCCGCGCTTTGCGCAATAAGCCAGCTCCAAAGCTCGGCGGGATGTTGCGGCAGACGCAATTGCCATTGCCCGAACGCCTCCTGCAGGGAACTCGCCGCCGGCGCTTCGCCGACGCCAGGCGCGTGAGGCCCGATCGGCGCACTACGCAGCGTGAGATCGAGACAGGAATGCTGCGGCGATCCGTAGAAGACATCGAGCGCCAGCGCATGGGTCGCCACCAGAAACGCGGCTTCCGGATCCGCCGACAATTTCGACCGCAGCGCGATCGTTCGATGCGCGGAGAGTTCCGTGCGCAGGCGATCGGACAGTTTCGAAGGGGTTTCGGCCTCAATGTCCGCGTCAGCAGTTAGAACGCCCTCCGTCGACGCCCTCATGGAAAAAGAATGAGCGCCATTCTCGTCAGACCCGGAGTGCTGAGAATTCGAATCCGCTCGCTGTTCGACTGGCGCCTCATCCTCGCGGCGCACGTAGCCCCTTTCGACTTTCAGCGCGCCATTGGAATCGATACTGACGAATACGCCGCCTCGCGCCATATCGGCCGGATCAAAAATCGCCGGGCACTGCTCGATCGCGTCGATGATCTCTTCGAGTTCGGCCATTCTCTGATCAATGTCCTCCGGAAGCTCGTCGGAGCCCGCGTGCTCGTCCGAGAGTGCGTCATATTCTTCGAGCGCCGCGTCGTAACGTTCCTTCTGTTCGGTTGAAATCTGCGGCGCCGTCGACGGCAAGCGACGCATGCCACTCGTATGGCCATAGGGGAATTCGCACGCGAACTCCGACCATTTCCAGCCCTCGGCGCGAAGCTCATCCGCCGCTTTGGAAAGCTTTTCCCGCGCGAGACGGTCGAGCAGCGCGACATCCTGCAGCCAACCGCCGTGATCGTGCTGGAAGAGATCGCGCAAGATCGCGCCGCCCGCCGCCTCATAGGCCTTGAGGCCGACAAACACTGCGCGTTTGTCGCCAGCCTTGACCGCGCCTTCAGTCAGCATGCGCCGGATTGTGTAGGGCTCCTTGTTATAGGAGCGCGACAGAGCGTTCCAAACCTCTTCTTGTCGCGCATGATCGTCGGTGACGCAGAACGCCATGAGTTGCTCCAGGGTCAATTCTTCCGCGACATAAAGATCGAGAAGCTTTGGGCTTGCCGCCGCCAGTTTGAGGCGCTGGCGCACGACCTGCGCTCCAACGAAAAACCGCGCGGCGATCTCGTCAATGCTCAGGCCTGCATCTTGCAAGTTTTTGAACGCCCGGAATTGATCGAGCGGATGTAGGGCTTCGCGCATCGTATTCTCGGCGAGGGAATCTTCCTCCTCGATCCCCTCCGTCTTCACGATGCAGGGGACGGGCGCGTTCTTTGCGAGACGCTTCTGCTTAACGAGCAGCTTTAGCGCCGCGAGACGCCGACCGCCGGCGCTCACCGCGAATTTCCCGGTTTCTTCGCCGTCGCCATTGAGCACTGGCCGCACGCTCAGCGACTGCAGCAATCCCCGACGGGCAATGTCCTCAGCCAGCTCTTCGACGCTGATCCCCGCTTTGATCCGGCGCACATTGGCGTCCGACGCCACCAGGCGATCAAGCGCGATATCCGTCGCTCCCATCAGCGCAATCTTCGACATGTTTCAATCTCCGCGACGGGCCGGCGAAAGCTTCTCTCTCGCCCTGACTCCTCGTCGCGAAGCCCGAAGGGCCCTCTCACTCTCAGGTTATCGCTGCCCTCAGAGCCGCAAGTTGCGCGCATCAGCCTCCGTGCGGCCGCAAGCTTTTGCGACTGCGATCAGCGGCGCATGGCCTGAACACATCATACGACACGAAATTTGATGCGCTCATTGGTTCCGGACAAAGCGATTGCGTTAGCCTCGGAAAAGGGGTGTGGATGTGCTATATCAATGGCGCTGCTATCGATTGATGATATGGAATCCACCGTGCTTTGCATCCCCTCACCGACTCACAACAGATTTTGGATCAAATTTTCATTAGGAATTTAACCGCCTTCAATGCGGCGCGGTTTAGACAAATGGCTTCTTGCCCGATCAAGTGCTTCGTCAAGGCGCGCTCGCGCCGTCGCCGCCAACCGTTCCACGCCAAGCAACCGCGCAAGCGCGAGCGCCGGATCCGGTTCCTCTAAAATATCTTCATTGGAGACCACGGCAGAGGCAAGCTCGGCGAGCGAGATTTCTGAGATGGCCCGACGGGAGTCGGCGTCGTAAGGTGAACGATAAGCAATCAACTCCGCGACGGTTCCCTTTTTCCATATAAAGTCGCCGCTCGACTCCGACGTTTTATCCACATTTTTCAAGTGCAGCATGACGCGCTCCCGGATCTTACTCCCGGTGCGCAGCCACCCATGCGCACGCGCGATGCGTTGCGCCAATATGTCCTCGCGCAATGGCGCTTCGCAATCGACGACGGCCTCCACCATCGCGCGTAACGTGCTTTTATAGTCGAAGTCATGGAAGCGATCCGGCTCGGCGCGGACAATCGACAAATCAGCGATTTTATAGCGCGCTCTGTTGGGCAATTCCTGTGACACCGCGGAGCCCGCAATGGAAGACGCACCTGACTGCGCTTCGCTCAAGACGCCAATTCGTGCATCAATCGCCAGCGCCTCCGATACCGTTTCGTCAGGACCGCCGACGCGCTCCTCCGTCTCCTCTCGTGGCAGGCGCGGCGAATCTTCTGCTTCGTCGGTTGGCTCCACTTCGTTTATTGATTGATCGGGCTCGATTTCATGCCCCAAGTCCCAATGCGTCGTTTCTTCAGACGTTGGTCGGTCTGTAGATGTCTGACGCCAGTCTTCGAGTAACGCCGAGAGCGCATTGTGCAAGCGTTCGGCCGCTCCTTTGGGATCGAACCACCAATCTGTCGACCAGACGCGAATGATGTTCCATCCAAGGCCGCGTAACACCTGCTCCCTAACCTTGTCGCGGTCGCGCGCTGTTGCGGAACGGTGATAGGTAGCGCCATCGCACTCGACGCCCGCAAGATAGGCGCCCGCGAGTTCAGGATGCTTGATCCCGATATCCACTCTGAAACCGGAAATTCCGACCTGCGGCGTTATATGCCAGCCAAGTCGGTCGAGCTCGGCCGCGACCGCTTCTTCAAAAGGAGATTCTGGCGGACCCTTCGACCCCAAATCCTGCGCGGGGAGCGCGATGGGACCGCGGGCCGCGAAGTCCAGGAATGTCTTCAAATGATTCACTCCAATCGCTTTCGACCTGCTGGCGTCGATCTGATCGGCTGTGAACCCGGAAAAGACAAGAAGCTCCTGACGCGCACGAGTGAGAGCGACATTAAGCCTACGCTCTCCGCCATCGCGATTGAGTGCGCCGAAATCCATGCTGCGCTTGCCCGCAGCGTCCTTCGCGAAGGTTATCGAGAACAGGATCACATCGCGTTCGTCGCCCTGCACATTCTCAAGATTCTTGACGACCGTAGGCTCCACGCGCTCGTCTGCAAAAAACCATTCGAGATCCGGATTGTCGCGCCGGGCGTCGTCCAGCAAGTCCTGGATCAACGATTGTTGCTGCGAATTGAAGGTGATGACGCCGAGCGTCGGGCGATTTTCTTTCGGTAAATCAAGCCAATGCAGCATGCGTCTCTTCGCCTCATCCGCAACAGCGAAAGCTTCAATCCGGTTGGTGCGGCTCTTGCCCCGGTCGTAAACGCCTTCAGGCACATGCCGGAGTTGAACGGCGCGATCATCGACATTCGAAGATGGGAAGGTGATCAACCGATTCTGATAATAATGGTGATTGGAAAATGCGATAAGCGACTCATTGCGGCTGCGATAATGCCAGCGCAAAGCTCGCACTGGAATGCCGGCCGCCTTCGCTTCATCCAGAATGCTCTCCAGATCCCTTTCGTGCTCTGCAACCTCCTCGTCATCTTCATTGCGACCGAAGAAATTCGTAGGAGGAAGCTGTTTGGGATCGCCGACGATGATCGTTTGCTTGGCCCTGGCGATCGCGCCGACGGCGTCCCAAGTGGTGATCTGCGATGCTTCATCGAAGATCACGACATCGAAGAGCGCTTGGTCGGGCGGTAGATATTGAGCGATCGAGAGCGGCGACATCAGCATGCAGGGCGCGAGCTTGGAGAAACTCGACGGCATTGCCGCGATCATCTCCCGAATCGTGCGACTGGGTCGCTGTAATTCCATTTGATGCCGCAGCAAGCCAAGCTCCGAACTGCGCGGCACGCTTTGTACCGACGGCAAGTCATGGGCGAGCCCCTCGACAACCCGATTCGCGGCCTCCGCCCGCACCATGTCGTCTAGCCGCCTGAACTCTTCGATCGCGTGTTCATGCTGGAAACGTCGAAATTCCCGCAATATTGGATCTGCGTCCAAAGTCGACGGCAGCCACCAGCGGGCATAGGCGAGCCTGAAGGCGGCTCCCGATTCTTCCGGTTCAATGGCGCCGGACTGGAGATCGTCGACCAATTCGCAAAGCCCCTGCACTTTGGCGCGCTCCCGGACGCCACACCAGGTCGACCAGTCCCTCAGGAGATGCCGCGCTTCGACGAGTTCATCCATTTGCGCGGAGAGTGTAGACAGCAAGGTTGACGTTTCCGGATTCAGCGGTTCTCGCTCCGATAAGGTTGCGAATTGTCTCGCGGACTCCACAAATGCGACGACGGCGTCGGAATAATCGTGCGCGGCTTGACGGACAGGATCTCCTCCCGTCGGCGCACGGAGCGTCGGCGCTATGGCCTGCGCCACCACCTCCAGTTCTCCCGCCGTCTTGCCCAGGCCAAGCAATCCCTGCAAGAGGCGATCCGCGCTTTTCAACAATCGGTCGACAGCCGCGAGGTCGGTGTCGAGACCTGCGAAGCCGACCGGTTTGGCCGCGAGCCTGTTGCGTTGAACGGAGGCCGCATATTTCTGCATATGCTGCAGGGCCCGCAACTCCGTTGCGGGATCGGGCGCGCCGGCTTTTGTGTAGCTCCGCAGGAGTTTTCTGACGCGGTGACGTCCAAACCAGCTCATCGGCCAGAAGGAGGCCGAAGCCTGCCGCCACGCGTTATCGAGATCATGGACGGGGATGGCGAGCACGGCGTCTCGATCAAAGGCCGCGGTCAAACCGGCCTCGGCGGCGCGATAGCCGCGTATTGCTTGTTCAAGTTCGGTCAGCGCCGCGCTCAACTGCCGAAACTCGCGATCGAACAGGACGCGGTGATCGACGCCCGCGCTGTCGCGAAGCGCGGCCGCGAAGGAAGCAAGCCGCTGCAGGTCCACAAAGGAAGCATCATCCGTGGCAGGCAAGTTGATCCGGGCGGCGAATATGGCTAGCCTTCCGCGTAGGACGCTCGTCTTCGCCTTTAGATCTCCAGCCGCACCGATGAGACGTTCTTGCCACTGCGAAGACCATTCGCCTGCATGGACGAGATCAAGCACGGGCCGATTGACCACCGATTTAAAGACGCGGCCAAGCTCTTCGGCCATCTCCTCCAACTTCTGCCGCGTAGCGAGGTCATGCGTCTCCGTCGACGGCCAGGAAAGTGACGGCGCATGGCGGTCCCGGCCTCGCAAGGCGATGCCGACCGCGGCGTAAGGCGTCAGCCCATTGACGTGCTGTCGATGCAACGCCTCCACGTAGGCGTTCAATAGATCGCGGCGGAGTCGCAGTTTTTCGTTGATCGCGATCCAGCCCGACTGATCGAATTGACTGCTGCTTTCCCAGGATTTCTTGAGCTGCCCGAGAAAACTCCTGCGATCGGTCTTCGACGAATGGAGTTCGAGACAGTGGTGCCCTAATCCATGCTCCCGCAACCTCCGATAAACGACGTCGAGCGCCGCAGTCTTTTCGGCGACGAACAAAACCGTCTTGCCTGCCGCGAGACAACTCGCGATCATATTTGTGATGGTCTGGCTCTTGCCGGTTCCGGGCGGGCCGACGATGACGAAATCGCGACCCTCCGCGGCCGCTAGACTGGCGGCGATCTGGGATGAGTCGGCGGGCAGCAGCGAAACGATGTCTGCCGGCGCGTAATGGCGATCGAGTTCGCGCTCATCCTTGAAGACTTCGCCATCCGCTGGGAAAGCCTGGTCGGGCGTGTCGATGAGATGCTTGACGACACGATTTTGGCGAAGCGCCTCCGTCCGTTCGACCAAGTCCTTCCACATCAGGAACTTGGCGAAGGAAAAGTTCGAGAGCGCGGTCTCGTCCAACACTTCCATACCGGGCGCGTCGCGAACCGCCTGGCGCATCACACTCAGCAAGCGCGGAACATCGACGCCAAATTCATCCCGTGGCAGCTCGCCGGCGAATTGCGGCAAGCGCAGGTCGAAGTCGCGCTCGAGGAATTGAAGAAGGGTCGCATTGAACCGGGGCTCGTCCTCGTGAAAGCGCAGATTGAATCGGGAAGAGGCGCTTTTTCTGTCGAGCTTGACAGGGATGAGCAACAACGGCGCCCGATAGCTTCTTTTATCCTCAGGCTTCTTCTTCCAGCGCAGGAAGCCGACCGCGAGAAAAAGCGTATTGGCGCCGCCCTCGGCAAAATCATTACGGACCTGCCGATCGAGATCGATCAACCGCGCTTCGAGATGTTTGGCATCGAGGGGGGAAGCTAATTCATCGCGTTGCAGGGCCTCCGTAGCGAAGCGGCGCTGGAGGTCCTGTCCGTGGATATCGCGATAGAGGTCCGCGTCACGCTCTCCCAGGGGGTTTTGTTCGGGCAGCGAGATAAGGTGTATGGACGCGCCCGCAGCAAGACGGTCCTCGAGATAGGAGATATCCGTGCAGACGAAGGGAACGGTCTTCTTCGTGTCCGGAAAGTTTAGAAGCCGATTGCGCAGCGTCAAATCCAGCAGCTTCTTCTGCCAACGTTCTATCCGTCCGGCCGCCGTCGTCGGCTTTTCTATGGCAATGTCAGCTGGCAGTTCATCCATCGTCGGCGCAGGCGGCAGCGGCAATTCGACCGGCCCCGCTGGGGTGTCGTCGACGACCGCATGCGACGGCTCATGGGAGGCGAGCGGCGTGACGCCGCCGCTGCGAGACCGGCGCACGTCGATCGCGGCGACGAATTCCGCGCGCCGATCTTCGTCAAGTCGGCTTTCGACCAAGGACTGAGCTTGCTCCAGCGTCATAGGGGGACGATTGGTGACGCCCGTCGTCTCGAACACAATCATCTCGCGGGAGGCCAACGCCTTGCGAATTTCCATGGCGTCCGGCTCGATGGCGTTCGACAAGCTTCGCTTCGCCAGCCAGACGCCGACGGCCGCGTGACCGCGAAACATTAGGAGGATTGGGTAGAGTCCGACGGCCTCCAGAGCCGCGCCGAAGAGTAGCGTCGTATCGAGACATGTCGCGAGGCCTTCGATCAAAATTGTGGTAGGCCGTCGTATTTTCTGCCCTCGCTCCTCGAAGCTTGCCGGCGGTTCGGCATAATGCAGCGAAAACCCGGCGACGGCCGAGTAGATCGCCGCCGTGAGCAGAAATGCGCGCTGTGGATTTTCGCTTTGATAACCATCAAGCGCCGACGAATGGCCATGAGCCGCGAGCCGTTCGGCGGCGGCGCGCAATATTTTAGCGAGCGCTGGATCGTTTGGCATAACGAATGCGGGAAGAAGTTGGGCCATGTCGCCAACGCCGCCCCACTCATCTCGCGCGAGCAGACGAACCGAACTTCTGATCTCGGCCAGAGTCCGATCGCCCATTGATAACGTGAAGACAATCTCGCCGCGCTCGGATTCGTTTAAGCCTGCAAGATAAGCCGGATCGAGTTCTACCTTTCGGTCGGTGAGCGAGAGGCGATCGCCGGCGGCGAGTCGATCGACGACCCATCTCTTGCTTCGCAGAAATGGCGGGTTAGAGACGAGCTGGAGTTCGCAGCCCGCGAAATTCTCCTCCGTCGGATTATTGACGGCGATCGAGCGGATGACTGGAATCGCGTTTTGGAAGGAAGCGTATGTGAAGCTGCCGGCCACATCCGCCAGAATTTCAATTACGCGTGTAATCTCTGAATTTTCTATGGTTTTCGAAGCAAAAATTTCCATGGCAGCCCCCGGTTCGCGCCATCTTCGGAACGATCCGGACGGAATGGTAATTCATGGGCTGCCTTCGGACCAGTTGGCAAGAGGCCTTGGCTGCGGGCTAAATAAGCTGAGAGAATTGTTCGAGGTCCGACGCGGTTCCGACAAGGCCCTGCTGGGTGAGATTGGCGAGGTAATCTTCAACGGAATAAGTCGGATTCTTTAGGCGCGCGCGGACTTTGCGCACGGCAGCGCAAAAGATGCCCGGCGCGAGGTCGAGTTGGTTGCATAGGAATTCGTCCGGATGCTGCGCGTCGATGTTGAGCGGCGCAAGCACGGCCTCGGGAAAGTGCTTCAAGTTCTGCGTCACGATCACGTCACAGCCACCGACGATCGCCGCCGCGAGAACGTGACGGTCGTTTTCATCGGGCAAGGAAAGCGAGGGGATGAGCGGCTCATAGCCGCTGACGAGGCAATCGCGCGCATGCCGATCCATTAGGTCTCGGGTGCGCTCCAGGATGGCGCGATCGCGGTGCGGTTCGTTGCGAAGGAGCGCTTCGATCCATTCGCGGTGGATATCAGCGCTCCATTTTGCACGGTACAAATCGGTGACTGCGAGCTGCAAAAGAATATCCCGCACAGCGGCGGGATAGAGGACGTTGGCGTCGAGAAGCGCGGTGTACACTGTCATGAGCGACTGTAGCCCATGCCGTGTTCCTGCGCTTCAGCAACAAGCTGGTCGAGGACTGCTTCGCGCTCGCGGTCGATGCGCTCCTTGTAGGCCATCACATCCTCCATGCGGACGCGGCGGTGCTTGCCGACCTTGTGGTGGGGGATGGCCTTGGCCTCGAGAAGCCCGATGAGGAATGGACGGGAGACGTTCAAAATCTCGGCCGCCTGCACCGTGGTCAGTTCGGCGTTTTCAGGAATGAGGGTAATGCCGCGCCCGGCGGCCATAGCCTCCAGGATATCCATAAGCAAGGACACGGCTCCGGCGGGCAACTCGATCGGCTGATCCTGCTCGGCGTCGGTGACGCGAAGCGTGAGCGGTCGATTGCGGCGGGCAAAGCGCGAGAGTCGCTGGCCCGAGGCACGGGCAATAGCGGCATCCTGGGCCGTTGGAGGCAACTGTCGGTGAGCGAGCGCGGTCATGACGTTCCCCTGTTTGTTATCGTTATTTACTAAGCGAATCATACGCAACATATGCAGAAAATGCAATAGATGTAATATTTGAATAGGCAGGAAAGGGGGCTGCCCCCCAAAGCTAAAGGTAGATGACCTCAAGGCCGCGAAAGCACTACTCGCCAACCCGATCTCCCGTGACGGATGTGGCAAAGCGGATAGCGGTGTCGGTCGCCATGCTTTACCGAAATTTTCCAGCGGCGCGCGACACAAGGGGAGGGGGCTTGATGTAGCTCGATATGTTCCCGGATGCGCTGCACCCACGCTGCATAACTCATCGAAGAAGCGGCGCTTCTATGCCACACTGTTTGAGCCGACGCTCTTTGCCGAGGGAGCCTGTCCGCGAGCGCTCGATGCCCTCGCCGCTCTGCAAAGCAGAACGCGTGGCCACAAGCGAGAGAAGTTCTTCCGCGTCCCTCATTCGTCACAGGCCATTTTATGCCTGGCTCGACAGCGCTAGAGTGTGGGTGATGCGCTGGCGCCCGGCGCGTCAGCTATACACACGAAATTCGCATAATGTGGATTATGGAACCAAAACAATGCGTTACGAAGATTATGCGCGAGCTAATTTGCATTAGCTAGGTTTTTTGGCGACTGTCTCGGCGCAGTCAGAAGGCGCTCACCTTTGCCGAGC
>NZ_JBFWVN010000044.1:0-28726 GCF_050246715.1 Methylocystis sp. | reverse complement strand
CCGGCGAGATCGAACATGTCCAGCGCGGCGACGCAGAGATCCGCCAGGGCGCGCTCATCAATGCCGCGTAACGCTGAAATGTAGAGAGACTTGCGGGGCCTAAGCCCCGCAGGGTCTTAAGGAGAAGCAAGCGATGAGCAATATCGTACGCGACAGTGAAGTGTGCGAATTGACCGAACCGGCTTACTACTCTTTCGGCGACAAGGTGAAAGCGAAGCGAACGATCCGCAATGACGGCACCTACGCCGGCAAGGAGATCGGCGACATTCTCGCGAAGAAAGGCGAGATTGGCTATGTTGTGAGCATCGGCACCTTTCTCCAGCAATTTTACATCTATGGCGTGGAGTTCGCGGAGAGTGGCAACCGCGTCGGCATGAAGCGTAAGGAACTTGAGCCGGCGGTTCCGCGCGACGAGGAGGAAGAATTGCCGCTGCCTGGAGCCAAGGTGAGATGATTGACCCGAGACTTCCCAGATATCAGTGGGGTCAGCGCGTCAAAACGCTTAACGACCTCGTCAATGACGGCGGCTATCCTGACAAGGAGCCGGAAGCGTTGCTTGTTCCAAGCGGCGGACAGGGCGAAATCGTTCAGGTCGGCAGTCATACGGACACAAACACGCCGATTTATCTTGTCGAGTTTGGCGAAGGTTTGGTGGTCGGTTGCTTGGAGGAAGAGATCGAACCGGTTTAAGCTGAGATGAGCGCGATGCGTAAGCCAGTGGTGACGCAAGCGGATATCGTGAGTCCTTCGCAGCCCAACGAATTCGATCTCAGGCGAATCGAGCGGGCGCTCGCGAAGCGGCGTCGATACCGATATGTCACGCCGATTTTGTTGAAGACCGCCAACGGATACAGAATCCAGAGCCCGTGCTGCTCGCGCAATATCGATCCGGATGGCGGCGTCGTCGACATCGCGCTGCTTCTTTTTGATGATCAAAATAGAGGCTGGCGCCTTCTTCGCAAGGATCATGTGGCCGGAGTCTGGGAGTTCGATCGCGGCTTCGAGCGTCTGACGGAGTTGCTCGACTATCTGAACGAGGACGCCGAGCGGCGGTTTTGGCAGTAGCGTCGGCGGGGAAGGGATCAGGCATGGGCACGAACACTGAAGAACTGGCGCAGATTGGCGCGATCCTCGCGACCGCCGGCGCGCCGGATATTACGGCGCTGCGCAAGCAGTTCCCCCATCTTTCCTTCTCGAAATGCGATGCGTCGGACGTGATCGAAACGCCTTTTTCGAGCTATCCGGGTTGCGACCTGCACCTTTTAAACGGCAAGGATCACTGCGTTCAGATCACCAACGAGCCGGCAGAGGCGACGGGGATCATTCTTGCCTTCCGGAGGGCCGCATCGTGACCTCGACGTTGGAATTTGAGGCGGAAGAAGGCGGCGCGGGAGCTAGGGAATTCCTACCGCTTTCCGATCCCGACGTGACGCTTGACGATATCGCCGCGGTCGAAGCCGTGTTGCGATCGAGCCGTCTGTCGAGCGGCCCGCGCGTCGAGGAGTTCGAAGCCGCTTTCGCCGCCTATGTCGGACGAAAATTCGCCGTCGCGACATCCAGCGGCGCGACGGGCCTGCTGCTCGCGCTGCTCGCGCATGGCGTCGGACCGGGCGATGAGGTCATCGCGCCGGCCTATTCATTCCGTGAGGCGCTCCATGCGATCGCGCTCATTGGGGCGCGTCCCGTCTTCGTTGACATCGATTATTGGTCAGGCACGATTGCGCCGGCCAAGGTCGAAGCCGCATTGACGGACAAAACTCGAGCGATTGTCGCATGCAACACCAACGGCCATCCCGCGCCATGGGATGAGCTGCGAGAGATCGTCGCCAATCGGAGACGGATTGCGCTGCTCGAAGATTCAACGGAGGCGATCGGCTCCAAATATAAGGGCCGCATCGTCGGCTCCTTCGGCGACGCCGCGGTATTCGATTTCTCGCAACCGGGACCGCTTGTCTGTGGCCAAGGCGGCATGGTCGTCACCGACGACATTAACGTCGCTGTCGCCTTGAAAAGATTTCGCGCTCATAAAATGAATGAGCGCTCTTCAGTTGTCGTCGGCTCCAGCGCGCCCTATCAAGTCGAGATGTGTGACATCACGGCGGCTCTCGGTCTCTCGCAACTCAAGCGCATCGAGGAGATTCTCGAAAAGCGCAAGCTCATCGAGCATTATTACTTCAAGCACATCAAGTCCTTCGAGGGAATCAAGGATCCCTTTATCAGTCCGGATGTCACGGAGATTCACTGGTTCCTCTACGTCGTCCATCTCGGCACCAGATTCAGTCGGTCGTCGAGAGATTCGATCGTCGAGGATCTCGGCGTGGAAAATATCGAGGCGGCGGCTTATAGCGCGCCGCTTCATACGCAGCGGCGTTATCTGGACATAGGCTATCGTCGTGGCGATTTCTTCGTCACGGAAAAAGTCGCCGACCGTTCCGTTGCGTTGCCCTTCCATGCCCATCTCACCGAGAGCCACATCGCCTTTATCGTGGAGACGATGAAAGACGCTTCCGTCAACGTAGGCGCCGGAGCGGCGATTTATTGATCTGAACTAACAGGGAGTAAGGAAAACTACCATGGCAACTATCACGATCATGCCGTCGGGCAAGACAGTCGAGGCCGGCGAGGGTACGACTCTGCTAACGGCGATCCGGTCAGCGGATGAAAAGCTTTTGCCGGATTTCGACGCAGCCAAGAGCGACCTGAGCCCATGGCATATCTTCGTGCACGAAGGGCGCAAAGGGCTCTCCAAAACATCCCGCGAAGAGAACGAGAAGCTCGATGCGATCGTCGGCGTCGGTTCGAAGTCCCGCCTTGCGTGCTTCGCCACTGTCCTTGGCACGGAGAACATCAAGGTCGAGCTGCTTGGCTTCGGCTCTGGCTTGTAAACAGGAGAGGAAGATGACCGACATCGCGATAATCCATGTCCGTTTCGCCTCCGACGGCACCGTGGCCGAAATAAGCGAAAGACCGGCGCCTCTGTCGGCTCAGCAGTGGTTCGACCAATTGAGCTACGCGGCCCCGACGGATTATCAAGCCTTGTCCGGGGGACGTGGCATTTTCCGCCTCAGCAAATCGCAGCTCGACTCCATTCGTTCGAAGGCGCTTGAACAGGCGGCTTGATTAAGGACGGATTTGTAGAGGCCCCGCCACCGCCAAGCGGCGGGCGGGGCGCTCACTCGACGAATTTCGCCCTGAACAAGGCGAGCTGTTCGGGACGATTCAAGCCTTTTTCGACGGGCCATTTGTTTTCGTAAAAGAAAGCGTTCACGGCGCGCGTGACGTCTTTGCCTCGAATGAACCAGCGCTCGGCGCCGTCGGGAAGCACGATTGCCGGACCGTCGTCCCGGTGCACGGCGGCGGCGTCGGTCCAAATCTTCGTGCCGGAAAATAGATAGCAGCCTGCGAGCCGAGAGAGCTCATCCCGATTGGCTTCTTCTACGATGCTCATGGTGCTCATCGATGCTTCTCCCTTTCGCTCGTCGCATGCGCCATGCCATTTTTCCTTTGCGCAACGGCTGGACGCAAGGCGCCTCGGCAAGATTCCTGCATCAATATGCAGCGCAGCGGCGCCGATGACATTTGCACACTGCGCCTTTGACGAGTTGTGACGTCATCTTGAGCCAGCTTTGACACGGCTGACTGTCTGGAGGCGCAAAGGGGACTTGCGGTCAATGAGCGACGGAGTGCAGCTTTTCGTCATATGTGCGACAAGCGAAATCCAGCCTGGCGAGGCGAAGGCGTTCAGTCTGTCCCGCGTCACGGCGGATGGGGCTCGGCCCTATTCGATCTTTGTGGTGCATACAAAAAACGACCAATATCTCGGCTATTTGAACGCCTGCCCGCATGCGGGCGCTTGGCTGAATATTGGCGAAGGCAGGTTTTTCAGCGACGATCATTCGCATCTGCGCTGCGGCCGCCACAAGGCGGAATTCGATATCGAGTCGGGCGTTTGCGTCAAAGGTTCGTGCAAAGACAAAGCGCTGGAGCCTATTCCGATCGTTGTCATGGAAAATGATATTTGTCTGTGCGGCGTGGAGCTAAGCGAAGCGGAGCCGCACATTCACGACGATGATGAATTCGAAGACACAATGGAAATTATGATCCATCCCGGCTGATTGTTCCCGGCGATACCAAAAGCCAATTGTCGGAAAGGGCCGAGATGACCGTTGGAGAATTACTGAATAAGCTGACCGAACTGCCGCCCGAGGCGGTTGTGCTCATGGAGAGCGACGGCGGACTTTCCCTGGTGAGCGCCGTCGAATTTCTGCACGGGCAGGGGCCGGGGGCGCCGCCGGAAGTCATTCTCACGCCGAGCATGGATGAGTGAGCGCTGAGTAATCTTTTTCGCGAGATCTACCGAGGCGGTAGGGATTCAGCCGCCTGCGAACTCGCCCGTAAGCGGAACGCCGAAAAAGCTTTCTTCCTCGCCGCCCCAGGCCTTGTGCAGCGCCAAGGCTTGCCGCCAATATGAAACTTCCAATTCGCTCGCCGGCCGATGCGTCACCTTTCCCTCCGGCGTCTGCGCCAGCAGAAAGCTTTTGCCATTTCGTAGAAAGCGATTGAGGTCCTTATTGTCGGTCGGGCGCACGACGCAGCGCGGTCGGTCATCGATGAGAATGGTCGTGGGCAGCATGACGAAGGACTCTCCCTTCTTGTCTGATCGCTCTAGAAGCCGTCCGCCTTTCGGCCCCAGGGATGAGAGCCGGGCACAAGAGACGCCTTGATCCCCGCTTTGGCGACATCGTCCGTGGTTTTGTAAAAGGTGGCTTCGTGAGCCAAAGCGCCGCTCTTTGTCATGATCGCGACATAACGCGCGGGCCGGTCGACATCACAGTAATAGCCGCCGCCCGGATCGTCCGTCCGACGCAGATTTCCGTCCCAGTCTACGAAATAGCCTTCATCCGGCATGTTTACCTCGATGCTTCAACACGCGGGCGCCGTCGCAAATCCCTTGCCATATGTTGCAGCCTGTCGCGCCGCCGAAAGGCGTCATGCGTGAGGGTATGCAAATTGCTTTAATTCGCGCTAGTCGCGTTTGCGGCGATCGCAATGACAGGGGAGCGCGAGAACGTGTCGGAACTGGCCTGCAGAGAGGCGTCGCTCGGCGACATGAAGGGCATTTGGGATCTGCTGCGCGGCGTCGCCGACGACATTCCGGTGTCGATTGCAAGCGATGCGGATCAGGAGCGCGCGCTCTCGAATCTGATGGAATGCTGTTCAGACAATTGTTCCGCGGTTGTATACAACACGGAAAAGGAAATTGTCGGCGCGCTTTTGGCCGAGCGCGATCTCCTGGATTTGGCGCTTGCCAACAAGGAGACAATCAATGTCCGACTCACCGCCGCGGCGGCGGGACATCGCGACGCCGCTTTCACAATGTTGTTCGGCGCGTTGATCTCCCGCGGCGCTCCGATTTACATCAGCCTTCCGGCAGGCGAGGGCCAAGCGCTCGCGCAAGTGCTCGGCGATGCGGGCTTTTCGTCGCTGCCGGGTGAGGGAAAGGCCGAACTCTTCAAATGGGAGCCGCCGGTCGAAGCCAAGGCGGCGGCCTGAGTCGCTCGCAGCCGCGTAGCTTTTGAGGTCGGAAAAGCGCTCCGTCAAGTCGCGAGGCGTCTACGTAACGTCGTCGGGCGCGCCATATTTTGCGTAGCCCGCCTCGAGGATGGCGAAACATTTCTTCAAACGATCGTATTCTGCTGCATCGACCATCAAGCTGCGTGGTTCGACGGCTTCCGATTGCGGTTGGGCCTTGCCGGCGGCGAGCGCGTCGTGAAGCACTTCGCTGAGGCGAAAGATGCGTTCGCTCGCCCTTTCGAGATAAGGCAAGGGATTGGCGCGAATATTCGCCTCATGCAACGCGTCAAGCTCCAGCAGGCGCGCAAAGCGCCGTTCCGTCAGGCGACCTGCGTGCCCGAAATCGTGCTCAATAACGGTCATGGCTTGGCTCTTTCGGTCGATGAGGGCGCAGAAGCAACCAGTTTGCAAACATGCCTTATGCAGCCAAACATGCTTTTTGCAAAAAGCATGAAAGATGCCCGGCTGGCTCGGCGCTTGCAGGCACGACCATAGCGCACGCCGCGCCATCTCGCGACGCCATCCAGGAAACCGGGCCATGAGCGAACTCTATGTAATTTGCCAGAACGGGGAAATTGACGACGGTCAAGCCCGCGGTTTCTCTCTGATGCGGATCGAATCCACCGGCGAGCCGAAGCCCTGGCATATTTTGATCACGCGGAAGGGCAATCAGTTCTTCGGCTTCGAAAATTCCTGTCCGCATATGAATGAGCGTCTCGACGCCAATCCCGGCGAGTTCTTGGACGAGGAGGGCAATTTCCTGACCTGCGGACAGCATGGCGCGCAATTCGATCTCGATACCGGCGAATGTTTCATCGGTCCCTGCCAAGGCAAGAAGCTGCCGCCGATCACCGTCATCGTGGACGATGGCGATGTCTGCATCACCGGCGTCGAACTTGCCGAGGACGATGGGATGGACGATTCGGAAGGCGCGCCTGAAGTCATGATCACCTCTGACTAAACTCACGTTTCAAGAAAACACCGTCCGGCGCCGCGCGCCGCTTGATCGCAAAGAGGTGACGCGATGACCGATATGGCCGAGCTGCAAGCCCGCAAAAAGCCTCTAAATTTGGCCATCGTGCATGTCGATCCCGACGAATTTGTCGCCCATTTTGGCAGGTGGCTGGAAATTACCGCTTTCATCACTGCGCTGCGCGCCGGCGAGACCTCGGCGCCGCCAGATGGCGTGACCCCGAAGCTTCAAGACGCCCAACTCGGCGGCGACGTGGTTAAGGGCGTCGGCAACGACGCCATCTGCGCCTTCTGCATGACGGCGGCGCTAAAGGGCGACGGCGCGGCGGTCGACAAGGTCGAGACCGCGCTGACGTCCGCCTATGGCAAGGAATTTCCAGGCGCCAATGCGCTTTGGTATTTTCGCGCGACGATTGACGCCCCTGTGAGCCTCGATGATTTTGTTGGTCAGGCCGGCAAAAAAATGCTGGCGCAGGACCTTCCGCCGCCGCCATTGCGCGCGCGGGAAAACTGGAATGCCGGCCTGCGTTTTTTTGAACGCGCGCGTAAGTCAAATTTCGTTCACGAGATCATGTATCCTCTCGCCAAATGGCATCGTCAGCGTTGGAGCGAGACGGCGGAGAAGGGCGTTTCTTTCCTTGCCCATATCGAGGACAATTTGCCTGTCTTGCGCGAAGCGCTCGATGATTCGCGCAATGATGAGGCGTTCATCGCCAATTTGCTTCTAAAGGCCGCGCCCGCGATCGACACTGAGCTCGCCGACGATATGCAGGGCTATCTGCGATCGCTCGCACGACGAGTGTAAAGTGAATGACGGACGCTCTTAATGGGCGATCGCGCAAGCCAAAAAGCGATTCTTGAGCGCCTATCGTCTCCATGCGCCGCTTTGGTCGAGGAAGTTCGTAACAATTGTCGTGCACGGCGACGCATTTGTCAGAAAATTCGCCCAAATCCGCCGCCAAATTGCAAGCGCTGGATTTGCTTCCATGCCATCCTGACGCCTTATCGGCGCCGTTCTTGCAAACATTCTTATCGCTAACGATCCCAGGAGCCGGAGCCATTTCCGAATGGACGGTTTGATGGCCGAAAAGGCCTTGCGCCCGTTGTGACGAGGAGAAGTTGAATGGCGGCTCTCAAGGAGACCGTTTCGGCCGTCGAGTCGATTGACGTCGACGCATACAAATACGGTTTCTCGACTGACATCGAGTCAGAAAAGGCCCCAAAGGGTCTGAATGAGGACATTGTCCGCTTCATCTCGGCGAAAAAGAACGAGCCGGCTTGGCTGACCCAGTGGCGGCTCGACGCCTATAAGCGCTGGCTCACCATGACCGAGCCGAATTGGGCGCGCGTGCACTATCCGTCGGTCGACTATCAGGATTTGTATTATTACGCCGCGCCGAAATCGACGGCCGGGCCGAAGTCGCTCGACGAGGTCGATCCGGAATTGCTGCGCACATATGAGAAGCTCGGCATTCCGCTGCGCGAGCAGGAAATTCTCGCTGGCGTCGAAACCCGCAAAGTGGCGGTCGACGCGGTGTTCGACTCAGTGTCGGTGGCGACGACCTTCAAGGAGGAGCTGGCGCGCGCCGGCGTGATCTTCTGCCCGATTTCGGAAGCCGTGCAGACGCATCCGGAGCTGGTGCAGAAATATCTCGGCTCGGTCGTGCCGGTGACCGACAATTTCTACGCGACGCTGAACAGCGCGGTCTTCTCAGACGGCTCCTTCGTCTATATTCCAAAGGGCGTGCGCTGCCCGATGGAGCTTTCCACCTACTTCCGCATCAATGAGCAGAAGACCGGGCAGTTCGAGCGCACGCTGATCATCGCCGATGAAGGCGCTTACGTCTCCTATCTCGAAGGCTGCACGGCGCCCAAGCGCGATGAAAACCAGCTTCACGCCGCAGTCGTCGAACTTGTCGCGCTCGACGATGCGGAGATCAAATATTCGACGGTGCAGAATTGGTATCCGGGCGACAGCGAGGGCAGGGGCGGGATTTACAATTTCGTCACCAAGCGCGGCGATTGCCGCGGCCGCAATTCGCACATCTCCTGGACCCAGGTCGAGACCGGCTCGGCGATCACCTGGAAATATCCTTCTTGCATTCTGCGCGGCGACGGTTCGCAGGGCGAGTTCTATTCGATCGCGGTGTCGAACGGCTATCAACAGGTCGACAGCGGCACCAAGATGCTGCATCTCGGCAAGAACACCAAGAGCCGCATCATCTCGAAGGGGATTTCCGCGGGACGGTCGCAGAACACCTATCGCGGCCAGGTGTCGGCGCATCGCAAGGCGGAAGGCGCGCGCAACTTCACGCAATGCGACAGTCTGCTGATCGGCCAGGACTGCGGCGCGCATACTGTGCCTTATATCGAGTCGAAGAATCCAAGCGCGCAGTTCGAACATGAGGCGACGACGTCTAAGATTTCCGAGGACCAGCTGTTCTATGCGATGCAGCGCGGGCTCTCGGAAGAGGAAGCGACGGCGCTGATCGTCAACGGCTTCGTGCGCGACGTGCTGCAGCAGCTGCCGATGGAATTCGCGGTCGAGGCGCAAAAGCTGATCTCGATTTCGCTCGAAGGGAGCGTGGGGTGATATGACGATGCTCGAAATAAAGAACCTCCATGTTTCGGTCGGCGACCGCGAGATTCTCAAGGGCCTGACGCTCACCGTAAAGGCTGGCGAAGTCGCAGCGATCATGGGACCGAACGGGACCGGCAAATCGACGCTCTCCTATGTGATCTCGGGCCGCGAGGGCTATGAGATCACCGAAGGAGAAGTGCTGCTCAACGGCGAGAATATTCTTGCTCTTGAGCCGCATGAGCGTGCGGCGAAGGGCGTGTTTCTCGCCTTCCAATATCCGGTCGAAATCCCCGGCGTCGCCACGATGACTTTTCTCAAGGCCGCGATGAATGCGCAGCGGCGCGCGCGAGGCGAGGAGGAGCTCGCGACTCCCGACTTTATGAAGCGCGTCAAGGAGGCGGCGGCGAAGCTCGGCGTTTCGCAGGAAATGCTGAAGCGGCCGTTGAACTCCGGCTTCTCGGGCGGAGAGAAGAAGCGCATGGACATACTGCAGATGGCGCTGCTGCAACCCAGGCTCGGCATTCTCGACGAAACCGACTCGGGCCTCGACATTGATGCGCTTCGCGTCGTGTCCGAGGGCGTCAATTCGTTGCGCGCGCCCGATCGCGGCTTCCTTGTCATTACGCATTACCAGCGCCTGCTCGACTACATCAAACCCGACACGGTGCATGTGATGGCGCAAGGAGTCATCCAGCGCTCGGGCGGACCTGAACTGGCGCTGGAGCTGGAGAAACACGGCTATCAGGACTATCTCTCCGAAGAGGCGGCTTGAGCGATGGTGCAGCTCGCAACGGCGGCCGGCGACGCCTTCGCCCCAATGTACGAAGAAATGAAACTGCAGGGCGCGGCGGGCCTGCGGACGGCGGCGTGGGAAACTTACGCGGCCAAGGGTTTGCCGAACCGCCGTGTCGAGAGCTGGCACTATACCGACCTCAAAGCAGCGCTCGCGCGGCCGGCGCCACTCGCGATTGCGCGCGGCGGCGTCGAAGTTGCGCGCAGCCATGATTCAATCCGGCTCGTCGTGCTTGACGGCGCCTTCCGACCGGAGCTTTCCGATGTTGCCGCGCTTCCTCGCGGCGTGACGGTTCAGCCATTGCGCGAAGCCCTGGCGCAGGCGACGCCGGGCGTCATGGCGCTCCTCGCCAGCGACGATGTGCGGACGGACGACGCGCTGCTCTCGCTCAATACGGCGCTGATGCAGGACGGAGTCATCTTGCGCATCGGCGACGGCGTGACCATCGAGCGCCCAATCGAAATCGCTTGCATCCTGTCCTCGGAGGACGCGCGGTCGAGTTTCACGCGTTCCCTCGTCGTCATGGGCAAGGGCGCGCGCGCGACGATCATCGAAGCCGCCGGCGCTCTTACCGACGTCCCGGCGCAGGACAATCAAGCGCTGATCGTCCGGCTTGCGCCGAGCGCGACGCTTGACTTGTTCACTCATGCAACGGGCCAAGGCGAGACGCAGACGCGGGTGATGAGCCTCGTCGCGCATCTCGACGAAAGCGCTAAACTTTCCGCTTTCTCGCTCATTGAAGGCGCGGGACTGCTGCGACGGCAGATATTCGCCCGCATCGACGGCGAACATGCAAGCCTCGCCTTGCAGGGCGCGACGCTGGCGCGGGGTCGGGATCACGTCGATGTGACGCTCGTCGTCGATCACGCCAAGCCCAATGGCCAAAGTCGCGAGCGCTTCCGCAACATTCTCGATGGGAATAGCGCCGGCGTCTTTCAAGGCAAGATCATTGTGCGTCCCGGCGCGCAGAAGACCGACGGCGTCATGCAGTCGAAAGCCGTGCTGCTTTCAGACAGCGCGACGATGAACAACAAGCCCGAACTCGAAATCTTCGCCGACGATGTGCAATGCGGTCATGGCGCGACCTGCGGCCGCCTCGACAAGGATCAGCTCTTCTATCTCATGGCGCGCGGCCTTCCGCGCGGCGAAGCGGAGGCCTTGCTGATCGAGGGCTTCGCCAATGAGGCCTTCGAAGGTCTCGGAAATGAGCCGCTGCGCGGCTTTATCTCTGCGCGTATCTCGCAATGGATGTCGGGGAGGGCCGCGTGATGAACGCGCCTGTTCGTTTGCCGTACGATATCGCCAAAATCCGAGCCGACTTCCCGATCCTTGGCGAAATGCCTTATGGCAAACCCTTGGCGTATCTTGATAACGCCGCCTCCGCGCAAAAGCCGCGCGCGGTGATTGATCGTCTGACCCATTTCTACGAACATGAATACGCCAATGTGCATCGCGGCCTGCATTATCTCGCCAATGCGGCGACGGAGGCCTATGAAGGCGCGCGCGACGCGGTGCGTCGGTATCTCAATGCCGAGAGCGGAGACGAAATCATCTTCACGCGCGGCGCCAGCGAAGCGCTGAATCTGGTCGCTGCATCCTTCGGGCTTGCTCAAATTGGCGAAGGCGACGAAATCATTCTCTCGCTGATGGAGCATCACTCCAATATCGTGCCCTGGCATTTTCTGCGCGAACGCAAGGGCGCGTCGATCAAATGGATCGAGCCGGACGAGAATGGCGTGATCGATCTCGAAGCATTCGAGAAACTGTTCTCGCCGCGAACCAAAATCGTCGCGCTGACGCATATGTCGAATGTGCTCGGCGCGCCGACGCCGATCGCCGAGATCGCGCGCATCGCCCATGCGCATGGCGTGCCGCTCTGCGTCGACGGCTCGCAAGGCGCGGTTCATCTCGATGTCGACGTGCAGGCGCTCGATTGCGATTTTTACATCGTCACAGGCCACAAACTCTACGGCCCGACAGGGATCGGCGCGCTTTACGGAAAGCGGAAATGGCTCGAGACCCTGCCGCCCTACGCGGGCGGCGGCGAGATGATCGAGACCGTGACGCGCGATACCGTCACCTACAACGCGCCGCCGCAGCGCTTCGAGGCCGGCACGCCGCCGATCGCGCAGGCCGTCGGGCTCGGCGCGGCGCTGGATTATATTGACAGCGTCGGTCGCAACGCGATCCGCGCCTATGAGGCCGAACTCACCGCCTACGCCATGGAGCGCCTCGCGGCGATTGATGGTCTGCGCATTTTCGGAAAGGCGCCGGAGAAAGGCCCGATCC
Organism: Methylocystis sp.; assembly: GCF_050246715.1. NCBI lineage: Bacteria > Pseudomonadati > Pseudomonadota > Alphaproteobacteria > Hyphomicrobiales > Methylocystaceae > Methylocystis > Methylocystis sp. The sequence goes on along the minus strand of NZ_JBFWVN010000044.1, from coordinate 16,517 downwards.
TTTCCTTTGATATGAAGTCCGCGCATGCCCATGACATTGCCACGGTCATCGACCGGAGCGGCGTCGCGGTGCGCGCCGGAACCCATTGCGCGATGCCGCTCCTCACCCATATGGGCGTCACCTCGACCTGCCGCGCCTCTTTCGCAATGTATAATACGCGTGAAGAGATCGACCGCCTCGCGGAGGCGCTCATTAAGGCGCAAAAGCTGTTCGTTTGACGAGAGACGCGCATTCGCGCGTCGTTTTGTCAGCGTCGCTGTTTCAATCGAGGATTTGCGTTTGTATGGTCAGAATGTCGTAGGGAGGCGCGTTCGGACCGTTGGCATAGCCTAGCGACTGCTCCCGATCGCCGGTGATTCGGCGAGCGCTCAATTTCGTAACGTCGCCGCCATAGACATGGACGCTAATCGAGACCTGATCAATCGAGGCGTTGGACACTTCGACGACGCTGGCGATCCGAGAAGCGCTTGCGTCAACTTCGCCGGCGCGCAGCGTGCGTGGTTCATCCGTGTTGGGCGCGCCGGGAGCATCTTGAATTTGGCGTGAAACGCTTCCGCGCAGGACGCCGACAATCTCCCAAAGATTTGGCCGATCGACCAGCAGTTCGGATCCTGCGGGCAAGACCGCGCTCACGATCGAAAAGCGTTCCAGCCCATCTTGATAGAGTTGATAGTGAGCGCCGCCTGCAGGGTCCGGCGTCGCAAAAACTTCTGGCAGCCAATCGTCGCTTGCCACTAGGCGCGCCATGAGATCGCGGCCGATCACGAGAATTTCCCTCTCGCTATCGGCCAGCTCAACCATCGACTGAATGTCCCAGATGAAGCGCTTCAGGGAAGGCGGGACAGGCCCCGGCGCCTGGGCGTCGGCCATTTGCACGGTCATGTTCATGCGCAGCGCCTATGCAATTGGTTTGCCGAGCGATCGGCTGGCTGTCGGTTCCTAGACTTTGGCTGCGAACATGCATGGAGGCGTCGGCGCGCGGTCTCGTAAGACTTCTTCGTGCCACAAGAGATTTGCTGACCTGGGGAAGGGACCAAATGGCTCACGGCGAAGAATGGGTCATCTGGAATGGCTCGATGGGAATTCTCGATATGGCGGCGATTGGCCGGATCGAGAATGTCGAAGGCCGCCGGGACGCCTTTCTCGCGCCGCCCTATGCGATCGTCGGTCCATTCAGTCTCGATGCGCTTGAAGCGGAGGGACGCATTGCATTTGGCGAATGTCTGATCATGTCGCGCCAAAGATGGCAGGAGGATCAGACCGAGCTGCGTATCGCGGCGCGAGAGAAGCGCCGAGCCTTGCTGCTCAGAATGAGCGGAGACGACGGACTGGAACATCGTGAGACGCTGGACCTGCCGCTGGAAGGAACGCTCGATTCTCCTCAGATCAACGCCGCCTTCCGCAAATTGGCCAAGACGGCGCATCCCGACGCTGGAGGCAGCGACGCGCAATATCGGCGCATCGCTGAAGCGCGCGACGCCCTGCTGGAGCTGTTCGGAAGCGCCTGATCATGGGAAATCGGCCGCGTGAGCCCGCCTCATCTCGTCAGCGCCCCTCTCTCCCGGTCTGTAATTTGCATTCTTAACATACCGTTCGTTGAACAGCCTGGAGGACGGATATGCAGGAAGAAGCCTCGCGCTCGGTTCTTGTGACGAAAAAGGTCGTTGAAGCTCACAATATCATGTCCTTCGAGCTGGTTGACGCCGAAGGCGGCGAACTGCCGCCCTTTTCGCCCGGCGCACATGTCGACGTGACAATCCCGGGCGGTTTCGTGCGCCAATATTCGCTGTGCAACAGCGCTTCCGAGCGTAACCGCTACGTGATCGGAGTTTGGAAGGACGCCAACAGCCGAGGCGGCTCCGTTGCGCTGCATGATGCGGTCAATGTCGGCGACAAATTGACGATCAGCCTGCCCCGTAACCGTTTCCGCGTGCCAAAGAATGCGACGCGCGCCATTCTGCTGGCCAGGGGGATTGGCGTGACGCCGATCCTCAGCATCGCCGACCATCTCAGCGCGCGCGGCACGCCCTTCGAGCTGCATTATGTTTACGCGCTCATGTCTCCTAATGCGTTCGAGCCGCTGATCGCCGCGTCCAATTTCGCGGCCGACACAAACTACTATTTCGAGGCGAGCGCACAGAATCAGTTGCTCGACGCGGCCGCCCTTCTGTCGGATCGTCCGGACGACACGCAGCTTTTCATCAGCGGCGCGGATTGGTGGATGGACCCGATCGTCAATCTGGCCAAGCAAAAGGGATGGAGCGAGGAGCGCATCCATATTGAGCGCTTCACGGCCAAATTGGCGGCGCCGGTGCTCGATACGGTTTTCGAGGTGAAAATCGCGAGCACGGGCGCGGTCTACAAAATCCCCGGCGACAAGACCGTCTCGGCCTTTCTTGAAGAAAGCGGCGTCAAAATCCCGACTTCGTGCGAACAGGGCGTGTGCGGCACATGTAAGGTCAAGGCGCTCGAAGGCGAAATTGACCATCGAGACAAACGTCTCACGCCAGAGCAGCGCGCTGAGGGGTATTTCCTCGCGTGCGTCTCGCGTGGAAAATCCGGCCATATCGTCCTCGATTTGTAGGGATGAACCGATGATTGAAGTCAAGCTCACGACGCAAGAGCAATTATGGCGCGCCGCCTGGATCATCGCCGAGCAATATGGCGACGAGGCAGTCGAATTCGCCGACCAGATGGTGGAGAGCTTCGAAATCGGCGGCAAGCTCGGCCAGCGCGATATTTGGCTCTCGATCAAGAGCAAGATCAGCGTCCTCACGGGCGAGGGCGCCGGAGGTCCTGCTTTCTGGCAGTGACGATACCATCGCGCGCTCCCGGTTCTTGAATGCGCTGCCGCTATCCAGCATGCGATGATGATGCTGTGCGTTTCCTTGTAATGGCTGGACGCAAGGCGAAGAGCGCGCCTATGCCTTCGATCCGCCAAATACCTTCAATCCTTTGATGGGGACGAAGCCTCTCGTGCGAGTCTCCCCGCTAGATCGACGACCGCGCTCCAGTCGAGCCGCGCTTTCTCTCCGCAGTCCGAGGTCAGGACGATGCCTTCTCTCTCGACCGCCGCATCAAAATCCTGATCGCTGGCGATGGGGCTCATATAGATCCGCTCTTCGACGCTTGCGCCCGCGGCCGTTGCCGCGAGCGCGCGTCCGAGGACCATCGACTCCTCACGCGTCAGTCTGCGCAATGGCTGATTGTCGACCGCCAACGTCACCAATCCGCCAAAGTGCCTGTGCGCCACGACGGACACGGTGAAGCTGTGCGTCGCTTGCCTTCCTCCGTCGCCTTGATCCATCGCCTTAGAGTCCAATGTCCTTGCGCCAAATGTTCTCAGCAAAATGGGCGCCTTTTTTGAATGGACGACGTCTGCGATCCCGGAGAAGGCAATGGCTCAAAGTGAACTCGATGCGGAAGTCGCGGCGCCGCTGAGTCTTATCGAACCGGATCCGACTGAAACGACGCCGCAAGACATTCGTGGCTACCATCGACGCACGAAACATGCGCCGACCCGTTACGCGCTCGGCCCCGCCTTTCTCGATTGGACGTCGCAGCCCTGTCCTTTTCGGCGCTTTGAGGGCGCGCGGCGCATTGACTTGCCGTTGCTGGACGCCGAACCAACCCCGACTTTTCCCGGACCGGCGCCCACGCCGGCAAGTCTTGATTGCGCCGCGCTCGGTCTCTTTTTCGAACTCGCCTTTGGGCTTAGCGCGTGGAAAAGCTTTGAAGGCTCGACATGGGCGCTGCGCAACAATCCTTCGTCAGGAAATTTACATCCGACCGAAGCATATGCGGTGATTAACGGGCTCGACGGTCTTGGCGCAACAGCGGGTCTTTATCACTATGCGCCGGAAGCGCATGCGCTCGAAGAACGCGCCCGTTACGCTGCGACCCAGATTCTGCCTCCTGGCGGCTTCCTTCTGGCGCTCACCTCGATCCCTTGGCGGGAAGCTTGGAAATATGGAGAGCGCGCTTATCGCTATTGTCAGCTTGACGCGGGACACGCCATCGGCGCCGCGGCGCAGGCCGCCGCGGCGCTTGGCTGGCGCGCGAGGCTTCTCGCTACACCATCGGATGAAGAGATTGCGCGACTGGTCGGTCTGGATCGCGCCGACTCCGCGCACCGGCGCGAGGGCGAACATCCGGACCTGCTGATCTGGATCGCATGCGACGCCGGCGAAGCGCCGGAGTCTCTCGATCGAATCATCGCGGCGTCTCGCGAATGGCATGGCTCGGCCAACCGCCTGAGCGAAGATCATGACGGATGGCCGGTCATCGATCTTGCGCTGCGCCAATGCGTAAAAGGCGTAACGTCAAAGCCTGCAGAACGCCCGAACCATCGTATTGAGGCGATGTTCGCGTCGCCGCCGATCGGGAATGTGGTGCGGCGGCGACGAAGCGCTCAACGAATGGACGGAGTCGCGAGTCTTTCGCGCGAAATATTTCGCGACATGCTGCTCGCGACTCTTCCCGGCGCGGAGCCGCTCGTCGCCGCTTCGCCCTGGCCGCCAGGAATTGCGCTTTTGTTTTTCGTGCACAGGGTCCAAGGCGTGGAGCCGGGACTTTACCTGCTCGAGCGTGACGAAAATCTTGGTCGTCGGCTGCGCACCGCGATGTCGGGTGATGCGACCACCGCCATTGATCTTGGCGGCGTGACGCTCCAGCGGCTCCACGCCGGCTCCGTCGAGAAGGAAGCGACCAGGTTTTCCTGCCTGCAGCCCATTGCGGGCAAGGGCTGTTTCGCCGTCGCCATGATCGCCGAATTCGGTCGCACTCTGGCGGCAGAGGGCGATTTCGCCTATCGCCGTCTCCATTGGGAAGCCGGGCTGATTGGGCAGGCGCTCTATCTTTGGGCGACCGCTGCGGGCTTCGACGCAACCGGAATCGGGTGCTTCTTCGATGATGAAGTCCACGCGCTGCTCGGCCTGCCACGAGACCAATATGACTTCCAGGACATCTATCATTTCACGGTTGGCCGCGCTGTCGAAGACCCACGGCTGCTGACGCTCCCCGCCTATTCGGACGAAAGGCAAGGGAAACGTTTATAGGTGTCGAGAAGTCTCGGGTCGGAGCGCATTAATCACCGTCGCGGCGACGCCCGCTGAATCCTAATCGTCCCATTCGCCCGCCAAGCGCTTGCTCCATCTTTCACCGAAGGCGTCGGCGTGCTCTTGGGAGGAGAACGTCACCTCCGCCAGCCACTCCGTCGTCAACACGTCGCCAGGCCAATTACGTTCGGTGGAGCGCCACTTGGCCAGTGGCCATTGCGGATTGCGATACGGCCGCTTCTGATCGGCCATCGACGGACGCCCGAATCTCTCGGTCAGCCAACTCACGATCTCCGGACGAAACGCGAGGCCGAAATGAAGCCCGTGACGACTCGAACGCTCCGGCGTTCGGAAGATCCGCTGCTCAATGCATGCGAAGGATGGGGGCGCGCATTCATGATGATAACATCGTAAGATCAGCAGGCGAAAGCCCGTCTCGATCCATTCCGCGGGCGCCGGATTGACGCATCCCGGCTCGTCGAGTGGCGCCGCGAGCGCAGACGGCGGCCGCATCACATTGCGGGCGCTGGGGTCGGCGGCGGACGATCGATCGCCTTCAATGCGTCGAGACAAGCGGCGAGCGCCTTTTGAGCGTCAGCGTGCGCGCCCTCGCTCGTGTCGCCGACGCCGAGACAGCCGGGGACATCGGGAAATCTTACGACGTAGTAGCCGCCTTTCTCTGCAGACAGCTTTTCGATCACGCTTGAATAGGTCGCCGCAGCGGTCATGACTCGAGTTCTTCCATGCTGTCGATCATCTGGAGAAAAGCCTCGACATGGACGGCTCTCGGCTTGGCTCTCAATGGAATTGCGACGCAATGCAACGTCGACGGGTGCGTGAAGACGACGTGCGTTCCTGTCGCCTTCCTGAACTTCATCGCATATTGCGAAGCGGTGATCTCGAAATCTGCAGTCGTCCAATCGCCGTCCGGATTTGTGCGGAAAGCGGCGAGGCGCTTGTTATGCATGATCTTTGATCTCCGACAGATTTGACGGCGCCGATCTTGCGACAAACTTCTTGGAACGCATGCAAGTTCGCAGCCAGGGACGGATGTTCGAAGAGACGGGACATGTTTGAGCGGGTATGCAAAGAGGAAGCGATGGCCGAAGGCGACATGCGTATCGTCGTGGCTAACGCGCAACTCGTCGTCTTGGCTTGGCCTGAAAATGGTGTGATCAAGGCCTTTCAGGGCGTTTGCCCTCATGCCAACACGCCGCTCACGGACGCGGAATTCGATGGCGTCGAGCTCGTTTGTCCAATTCACCGCTGGTCGTGGAACATGAATACCGGCGAGCCTTCGCACCCACATGCGACGCCGCTCGCCGAATATCCAGTGAAGATCGACACAGGCGTTATCTATGTCGACGCGGAGGGGGTCGCGCCAATCTTCGCGGCGCCGTGAATTATCGAGATTAGGCATTCACGCCCGAGGACCGATAGGCCGGCTTTGGCGCCGTTCCATCCAGCCGAGCGTGACCATGAGCTGTTTCCCACGCCGGGACAAAAAACAGGCGCGACCTCTGTCGCGTCCCGCAGGAAAGATTTGCTCCTAAAAAAATGCGCTGATGAAAATCCAACTGGCCTTCAATTTGCTCGAGTTTTTACAGCACGCGGCATGAAGCGGCAGGGAACGGCATGTCAATTGATTTGAATTCAGAATGGACCGACGCCGATCTGGCGCGGCTTCTTTCCAAAGTGGAAGACGATCGCGACTGGCGATTGGAGGTGAGCCCTGCGGGCGTCGCGGGTCTTGCGGACAAGACCGCCAATCCGACCGGCGCGGACTATGACGACACTCTGCACTGCTATTTCGAGACCTGGATGCAGGGGACCGATTTCGTTGGTCCGTCCGCAGCCTCCGACAAGACTTTTGTCGCCAAAATCGCCAAGGCGTTGCGGGAAAACTATCCAAATCGCAAGGCCGACAAATTCGTCTATGTCGACCTCTAGGCGGCCCATATATTGCTAGCGCAGTCCCTGACCGGAGGGGCGATGTCGGGGTCTTTTCTAGTTCAATTCCTCGCGGATCGAACCGCGCCCTTCGTGCTGATTCTCGGCACGAATGAAATCGCCTCCGCCATCGCCGTGCGCTTGAAGCGCGCGGGGTATCGGGTCGTCATGAGCCACGACCCTTTTCCGCCCGTCATCCGGCGCGGCATGGCGTTTTATGATGCGCTGTTCGAAGATCAGGTCGAAATTGACGGAATGCGCGGCCGCCGGGCCGGCGCGGTCCTGGAAATTGCTGAAGCGCTTGCTGAAAAAGGCGTCATTCCCGTTACCGCATTGCAGTTTTCGGATCTGCTCCCGCTGCGCGTGCCGGACATTCTGATCGATGCGCGAATCCAAAAGCATCGCGTTACGCCAATTCTGCGCAAGATCGTCAATCTGTCGATCGGGCTTGGGCCCAATTTCGTGGCGGGCGTCAATTGCGACATCGCGATCGAAACCCATCCCGACCACGCCGGAGAGTTGCTTGAAGAGGGGACCACTAAGCCGGCCGACGGCGTGCCGCGCTTTCTCGGCGGGATTGGACGAGAACGCTTCATTTATTCGGCGCGCTCGGGCGTATGGCGAACGCCTCTCGATATCGGATCGCGGATATTCAAGGGTTATGTCATTGGACGTCTGGACGGTCTGCCCGTCGCCGCGCCCATGGACGGAAGGTTGCGGGGGTTGGCGCGCGACGGCCTCTCGATCCCGAGCGGCGTGAAGCTCGTTGAAATCGATCCACGCGGAAGCGCCGCCAGATGGACCGGAACGGATGACATCGGACGAACAATCGCCGAAGCTACGTTACGAGCGATTTACATCCGTATTGCTTCTCTTCAGCCGGCGCCAGCGACCATGACGGCGCACTAACGGCCAAGGATCGGAAGCGACGCTATGCTCGACACGCCAACGACATTTTACGAGCGGATCGGAGGCTTTGAGGCTGTCGATCGGCTGGTCGACGCATTCTACCGGAACATGGACAATTTTCCGCAGGCGCGCGAGATTCGCGCGATGCACGCCGAGGACCTGACGGCGACGCGGGCGGTCCTGAAAACCTATCTCGCCGAATGGCTGGGCGGCCCGAAGAATTATTCGGCGAAGAAGGGGCATCCGCGGCTGCGCATGCGTCATGGTCATCTGCGCATCGGACCGGCCGAGCGGGATGCATGGCTGCTCTGCATGAACGCGGCGCTGGAAGAGGCGATCAGTGACGCGGACGCGCGTGGGCGCATCGGCGAGGATTTGGCGAAACTCGCCGACTGGATGAGAAACGATCCGCAAAACCCCCACGATCAGAGACATCAGCCGACCGTGCCGGCGCGGCCCTGAAAGAATCCGCTTCTACTGCGACGGCGCTCCTTGCGCGCCTCCATCCGAAATTAAACGCGATAGCCTTCTTCGGCCAGCACTTGCCGGACACTGGGTCTCGTTTTCATTCGCGCGTAATGGGCGCGGCAATTTTCCGGCAACGGCATATCCGTCTTGTCAGCCCAGAACTCAACATAGAAAAGCGCCGCGTCGGCGATCGAAAAGTCGCCGACGATATAGTCCTTGCCGCTGAGATGACGATCCGCGGTCGCGAGCGCGTTCATTACAATCTCGCGCCCCTCGGACTTGATCGCCTCGACGCTCAGTGAGGGCTCCGCGTAGCGTTCGGGCGTAAAGATGCGCCTGAACCCGTCGCCGTGAATCCGGCCGACGCAGAAATTCATCCACTTTAGCGCTTCTTCGCGCGCGGCGTCGTCTTGCGGCAAGAGCCGGCGCTTTGGATAGTTTTCCGCCAACCAGCGCGCGATCGATACGAAATCGGTAAGCGCGACGCCGTCATCAAGCAGTAGCGTCGGGATCGTCCCGTGGGGATTGATCGCCAAATAGTCGGACTTGAGGTGATCGCCCTTCACCAGGTTTACGATGTGAGCCTCGAAGATCAGCCCAACCTCCTCGAGCAGAATATGTATGCCCGTCGAGCAGGAGCCTGGCGTCATATAGAACTTCAAGGCCGCTCCGATCACCCGAATTTGAACAACACGCCATATCCGCCGCGCGGATAGTTCCACTCGATATCGCCGCTGGGCTCGGCGATGACCCGGCAGGTGCCGCATTCAACGCAGCCGTCGGTGGTAATTTCAACTTGTCCCGCCGAGTTCAACTCATAGCAATGAGCCGGGCAGAGCTTCAACAGGCTGAGCAGCTGCGCCGAGGGCGTGGCGTGCGGCCGCACCTTGATATGGGCCCGGCCCGCGTCGACGAGATAACGATTGAGATAGAGCTTGTCCTCTACTCTGTTCGCCGCCTGAGCCATTTTCGTCTCCTTTCGCTATGTTGCAGCGATCTCACCGCCATGCGCGCGCGAAGCTGAATGCGTCGCCGATGATTCCTTTGATCGATCTTGCGGCCAGGAAGGAGCGCAGCGTGGCCTTCTCCTTCTCGGATTTGGTTACGCCGTCGACGCGCACGAACTCCTTCATCGCCTTGGATACGAGCTGCGGGTAGGTCAGGAAGAAGTTCTGCGCGCGGATGTGCAACAATTCCGGCATGTTCCGGTATTTCTTGAGATCCTTCATCACGAAGGAATCTTCGAGCATCTTCCGATAGAGCGCGAGATTTTCCTTCGTCATCGGATCGCGCCGCGATTTGATCTGGAAAATCGTTTCCGCAGCCAACCGGCCGGACGTCATTGCGAGATTCGAACCTTCGCGATGCACTGCATTGTTGAGCTGGGCCGCGTCTCCGACCACGACCCATCCATCGCCAAAGAGCTGCGGGATCGCCTTGTAGCCGCCTTCCGGAATGAGATGCGCGGCGTATTCCTTCACCTCCGACCCTTCGATCAGACCCTTCACGGAAGGATGCGATTTGAACTTCTCGAGCAGGCCATAAGGAGTCTGTCCGGTCCGCTCGAAGTCTGCGACGAGGCAGCCAATGCCGAGCGAGATCGACTCCTTATTGGTGTAAATGAAGCCCATCCCGGTCATGCCCTCGGAAATCGTGCCGACCGCCTCGATCACGGCGCCTTCGTCGCCCTTCAGGTTGAAGCGCGACTCGAGCGTTTCCTGGGGCAGGAAATGCATCTCCTTTACGGCAAGCGCGACCTTGCTCGGGTCGGGCCGATTTCTCAGTCCCGCGCGCGTGCCGAGCAAACCGTTGACGCCTTCCGCTAGCACCACGACATCGGCGCCGACCTGTCCGTTCTTGCGATCCGTCCGGACGCCGATCACCTTGCCATGCGCATCCTGAAGCAGTTCCGTCACCGTCGTCTCGCACAGCACGACGGCGCCCGCCTCCTGGACTTTTTTCGAGAACCATTTGTCGAATTGCGCACGAATGATCGTGTAACGGTTCGGCTTCTCCTCATTGAATTCGTCGGAACGATAGTGCAGCCCGGTGTGGGAATTGTCGTCCATCATCCAGAAGCGCTGCTCGATCAGATGACGTTCGAGCGGCGCATCCTCGCGAAAATCGGGGATCAGCTTTTCCAGCATGTCCGCGTAGAGAATGGCGCCTTGCACGTTCTTTGAGCCGGAATATTCGCCGCGCTCGAGCTGCAGCACTTTGAGGCCGCGTTGCGCCAAGGTCAGCGCCGCCGCGTTTCCCGCCATTCCCGCGCCGACCACGATCGCGTCAAATCTCTCTTCGATCATGATTCGCTCCGTCAGCTCGCCAAGCGGTCGCGTTGGTGTGGCGACAGTCGTTTGGAGAATGCTTCAGTGAGGGCAGGCAAAAGACGTACCGCGTCACTCACCACGCCAAGATGCGCGAAATCGAAGATCGGCGCGTTCTTGTCGGTGTTGATCGCGAGAATGTAATCCGCGCCTTCCACGCCCACGCGATGCTGGATCGCGCCAGAAATCCCGGCAGCGATATAAAGCTTTGGTCGGATTGTTTTTCCGGTCTGGCCGATCTGGCGATCGGAACTTACCCAGCCCTTTTGAACCACGGGACGCGAACAGCCATATTCGGCGCCGATGACGCTCGCCAATTGGCGCACAAGTTGGAAATTTTCCGGAGAGCCCAAGCCCAGCCCGCCCGCGACGACCACATCCGCAAAAGCGAGGTTGGATTTCGACGACTCGCGATCCGGCAAAAAGGCGAGCACTTTTGTAACAATATCGTCTTCGACGAGGCCCAGCGGATGTTCGATCACGCGGCCGACCAGCTTTTCGACGCGCTCCGGCATCGGCATGACTCGCGGACGCACCGTCGCCATTTGCGGACGATAGTTCAGCGTGAAAATCGTGCACAGCAGCGATCCGCCAAATGTAGGCCGGGTCGCGGCAAGCGATCCTTCAGCGTCGACGTCGAGTTCGGTGCAATCGGCCGTCAGCCCGGTCAGCAGAGTCGTCGCCACTGAGCCGGCGAGGTCGCGCCCTAAAGTCGTCGCGCCAAGCAGGAGTATCTCGGGCTTGTAGAGATTGACGAGATCCGTCAGCGCCTTCGTGTAGCTTTCGTTACGATAGTCTTTCAGCAGATCGTCCGCGACCAGATAGGCGAGGTCCGCTCCATAGCAGAAAGCTTCGTGGAGAACGCCCTGGGTTTGTTCGTTTTTCGCGCCGACGACGACCGCCGCCAGATCGACGCCGAGCTTGTCGGCGAGCACGCGTCCAGCGCCCATCAGCTCCCAGGAGACGGGATGCGCCTGGCCGCGCTCCTGTTCGACGAAAACCCACACATGTTTGTAACTTTTGAGATGTTCCGGCAGCTCTTTTTTCGTCGACGCGCGGCCGGCAGCTGCAGGGGCTTTGGGTGCGTTGCTCATTTCGTCCTCCGCCTGCGATCGTCAATAACCGCGCGCGAGCTTTTCGAGCTCGCTTTCCAAATTCGTCTGTCGCTGGAACAGCGCCTCGACCAGCGCCTCTCCCGGCTTGTCGCCCAATTCGATGAATTCGGCCTTTGTCGCGCGCGGCTGCGGCGCGAAGACCTTCTTGACGATCGTCGGCGATCCGCGCAGGCCGCATTTGGTGATGTCCTCGACGCCTGCGTCCTGGGCGCTCCATCGAACGAGTTTCGCCCGCGCCGCCTTCAGTGCGTCGGTCAGAGAGCCGACGCGAATTTCGTTCACGCCTTCGAGGATGGTGATCAGGCATGGCAACCGGCTTTGCAGTTGTTGCACGCCGCCTTCCGCGCGCCGCTCGACTTCGATCAGCCGTTTCTCGACGTCGACGGAATTGATCTTCGAGACATAAGTCAGCTGAATGTAGCCCAGCCGTTTCGCGACGCCCGGTCCGACTTGAGCGGTATCGCCGTCAATCGTCTGTTTTCCGGTAAAGACAATGTCGGGAGCGCCGAACTCCGCGCCGATCTTCTTCAGCGCCGTCGCAAGCGCATAGGTCGTCGCGAGCGTGTCGGCGCCGGCGAAGAAACGATCGGTCAGCAGCACGGCCCGGTCGACGCCGAAGGAGAGCGCCTTGCGCAGACTGTCCTCCGCCGAGGGAGGTCCCATCGTCAGAACCGTGACCTCGCCGCCAAACTGATCGCGCAGTCGAAGCGCTTCCTCGATCGCGAAGAGATCGTAGGGATTGATGATTGTCGGCACGCCCTGGCGCATGATCGTGTTCGTCACGGGATGAACACGGATCTGCGCCGAGTCTGGCACCTGCTTCATGCATACGACGATGTGCATCGCTCTATTCCTTGCTTGCGCCGCTCACTTCGAGCCGCCGAGCTGCACAAGCGCCGGCGTCGCCGCCGGCTTCACGGCGTCCTTGTGCACCTTGAACAGGCGCTCCTCGATCGGCGAGGACTTGGTGAAGTCGAGATAGGCCTGTTCGAGAAAGGTCTTGCAGCGCAGGGCCGCCTCTTCATCGGTGAAGCTGGTGAAATCCTCCTTAAAGAGATATTCGCCCATGCGCCGCAAAATATGGAGCCGCGAGACATTCACCAATTTGGGATCGTAATCGACCCCGAGGAGAGTGAAGAAATCCTCGGCGCAAGAGGTGTTTTGAAGCTGTTCGATGATGCCCGGAACGGAGGCCATGCCATTTCTCCTTCAGATAATCCGCGGGGGTTCGGCGGCGCCCGAACGTGCGCGTTGCGCTGTTGAGGTTTGAGCGGCGCCCTTTACCTTCAACTGCAGATTGGCGAGGCGCGCCTCGAGGAATTCGACGCGGTCGACAAGAGCTTCAAAGGCTTCGCCAACCGGGTCCGGGATAAGATGGTGGTTGAGATTGATGCGGCCGCCAAATGTATGTCGCGCGACGTCACGATGCACCGTTTTCGCCGGAATGCCGACAACTGTCGCATCGCGCGTCACGGTCTCGATCACGACGGAATTCGCGCCGACTCGCGCATTTCGACCGACTGTGATGGGCCCAAGAATTTTCGCGCCGGCGCCGACGATCACGCCGTCCTCCAGCGTCGGGTGACGTCGACCCGGAGACCAGGAAACGCCGCCGAGCGTGACGCCGCGATAGATCGTCACATCATCGCCGATGATGGCTGTCTCGCCGATGACGACTCCGGCGCCGTGGTCAATGAAAAAGCGCTTGCCGATCGTTGCGCCCGGATGAATGTCGATATTGGTCAAGAACCGGCAAAACCATGAAACCAGTCGCGCCGGAAACCGATGATCATGCAGCCAGAGCCAATTCGCGACTCGATGCCAAATGATCGCATGTATGCCCGGATAGGTCAGCAGCGTTTCGATTTTGCCTCGGGCCGCCGGGTCGCGCGTCTTGACGCATGCGACGTCTTCGCAGATCAGCCGCCAGACCTTCGGCGGCTTCTCGACGCTCGTAACGACCGTATCATGGGAGCCTGCGTGTATGGCTTCGGACATCTTGCGCCTCACGATATCCTCAGTTCCGACTGCCGTCTCACGTCCTGCCATATGTCCTTCAGGACATCGTTGCTGACAGGTCCCTTGCGGTCGAGCGCATGCGCGCGCACGCGCGCGACAATTCGCGCGATCTCTCCGGCGTTGAAGGGAAGCCGCATGACGTCGAGCATGGAGGCGACCGCCGCCGAACCGGAATGCTTTCCGATTACGATGCTATGCGCGCGGCCAAGCAGGCCCGGATCAAGCGATTCATAGGTTCGGCGGTCTTTGATCAGGCCGTCGACGTGGATCCCTGACTCATGCGTAAAGGCGTGGTCGCCGACGATCGATTTGTTGACCGGAATAGGCCGGCCAGCCGCCGTCGCGACCAGGTCGGCGACGCGTTGCAACTCCGTCAGTACGACGCCGGTCTCAATGCCGTAAAGCTGCGCCGCCGCGACGGCGACTTCCTCGAGCGGCGCATTGCCGGCGCGCTCGCCAAGGCCGATCACGGTGACGGAGGCGTGCGTCGCGCCCGCCCTGACGCCGGCGAGCGTATTTGCTGTGGCAAGGCCGAGATCGTCGTGACAATGGATTTCGATTTCCATGTCGGTCTCGCGCCGAAGGTTCGAGATAAGTTCGAAGGTCGAGAAAGGATCGAGCACGCTTAACGTGTCGGCGACCCGAAAGCGCCTGGCGCCGGCCGCGCGGGCGACGCTCATGAGTTCGATCAGGAAATTCGGATCGGCTCTCGAAGAGTCCTCGCCGCCGACCGCGACGTCCAGTCCGCGGCTTCGCGCATAATCGACGACGCCCGTCGTAAGTTCTTTCGCGTCGTTCCGGCCGCCGCGCAATTTCGCTGCGATTTGTCGATCCGACGCCGGGACCGAAAGGTTGACCATCGAAACGCCGGAGGCGATGGCGGCGTCGACGTCTTCCCGCCGCATCCTGCACCAGGCGATGGCGCGCAGCGGCAGTTGCGCTTCGACGATCGAACGAATGGCGGCGATCTCATCCGCGCCCATGGCGGGGGTACCCGCCTCCAGTTCGGTTACGCCGGCCTGCGCCAGCGCTCTGGCGATTTCAACCTTTTCCTGGCTCGTAAAAGCGACGCCGGGCGCCTGCTCGCCGTCGCGCAATGTCGTGTCGTTTAAGACGACCTTTTTGGCGCGGGCCTTCAAATTGAGGGACGCCGCCATTGTCGAGAAGCGAGAAGACATGGACGAAGACATGGACATGGTGTCGTTCAGCCGTGAAAGGCCTGCCCCCGGCGTAGCGCGCATTTACGGTGCGCTTTGTTCGAATACGTTCTCATGCCAAAGTCGGTCAGGCGAACGACTTCTGGCAACCGCAGGTCGACGAGGCGTTGGGGTTTTCGAAGGTGAAGCCTTCACCCTCAAGCCCGCGCCGATAACCGAGCGTCATTCCTTGCAGTCGCGGGATCGATCCGGGATCGATCAGGACGCGGGCGCCATCGGCTTCCACCACGATGTCGTCATCGCGCTGCTCCGTGTCGAGATCGACGACGTACTGGTAGCCGGCGCATCCGCCTTCTTTCACCAAAATTCGCAGCCCGCCTTCAAGCTGCCCGGCCTTCACCATCGCGTCCTTGACGGCGGCGACGGCGGCTTCAGAGAGGACGATCATCGTGGAGCCTCAACGATCAGCGTTTTCCATGCGATCGAAGCAAGGCACATGCCACTGGCGTTTGAGCGCAAATCCTGCACTGCAGCAGGCGCGCGACAAATGAAGGATGAATTTTGTTCGAAAGTTTACAGAAAGAGCCTCGACGGGGCGAGCCATTCAAGCGCCGGCCGCGCTCCCTTGCTTGCGCTCGGAACTTAGACGGCTCGTTCCCTCTTCTGCGCCGAAGCAGACGTGATAATCGGCGCAATTCGAGCAAACCGGCGTTGCGCACATCACGAAGCCGTCGTTCTCGCACATCAAGCGGTAGATGAAGCGCTTCCAACGCATGTTCTTGTCATTGCGGGCGGCGAGCGAAAAAAAATGCCTTTCCATCAGACGCGTCAGTTCAGACCGGTTTCGTAACCCAAGGTCTTCCCACAGATGGTTCGGTTCAAGCGCTCGCCGGGCGATCATCGCCGCGAGCCATTCTCCCTCTGCGTCCCGCGGCGAAAGATGTTCGAGAAGAATGTCGCGGACCAGTTCAGCTTCATCGAGATCGGAAACGCTAGCGGCAGGCCCGTCTTTCCACGAAAGAGCAGGGCGATCGCCAAAATGGATAGAGATCAGCGCATCGAGATTTTCCGGGCTTAGCCCTAAACGTTCGGTGAGAGCGCCCGACTCGGATGCGGCGACGGAGATAATGCAGGCGAATATGTGCCGATCGAAATCCGTGTCGGCGTCGATGCTTGCTGCGAGAGGCGCAAGCCCCGTCAAACGACGATAGACATCGGCAGGATCCACCGGCTTATGCTCGGCAAGATCAAGCGACGTCTCGGCGACTTCAATTTCCGGGATCACGCGTATGTTCACGGCACGATCCAAAGTGCGGACGCGCCGGCCTTCCTTGGGAGGAGGCCGGCGCGCAGCTTATGGTGATTAAGCGATGGCCGCGAGTTCTGCAGCGGATTTGCCGATCTGGCTCTCGTCGACCGCCTTCATGATGCCGTGCTCCATCAGCATGTCTTCGAGCTCGTCCATCGTGATCGGCGTCGGGATGATGCCCTGGCCCTTGTTGGCGTGGACCTTGT